>NZ_JAZBJZ010000010.1:0-74247 GCF_036349135.1 Tumidithrix elongata BACA0141 | reverse complement strand
TTTCTGGCAGCTTTTTCTATCTTATTCTCCTGTCCGATTTATGGGGAGCATTATAAAGAAATATCAGATATTACGTTTAGAGCTATCTCTGGGAGTATTGTCTCTTGTTAGTTTGATCTTAGTTGGAACGATTGGCTACCAATGGATTGAAGGTTGGAATGGTCTGAATTCTCTATTTATGACCATCATGATACTTACCACGGTAGGATTTGGGGAGACGCCTCCCCTTGATGATAAAGGTCGTGTTTTTGCAATCTCATTGATCCTACTCGGATTGATAAACATTAGTTATATTGGTAATCGGTTCACACAAGCCTTGTTTCAGGGTTACTTTCAAGAGGTTATTCGCTTACGGCAACAGCAAGAGATTATGGAATCGCTAAATCAACACTATATTGTCTGTGGCTTTGGAAGAACGGGACGACAGGTAACTTCGGAGTTTGCAGCGGAAGGTGTGCCTTTTGTGGTTATCGATAACGATCCAGAACAGGTTCAGTCAGCCAAACACATGAACTATAAAACCATCTTGGGGGATGCCACCTTAGATGAGGCACTACAGAGAGTAGGAATTGAAAGGGCGATCTGTTTGGTTTGTACCCTGCCTTCGGATGCGGAGAATCTCTATACGGTTTTATCTGCGAAGACACTCAATCCTAAAGTGCGAGCGATCGCACGAGCCAGTAACGAAGAAGCCATCCAAAAGATGCGTCGAGGTGGTGCTGATGAGGTGATTTCCCCCTATATCACAGGCGGGAAACGTATGGCAGCAGCAGCCCTTAGACCCCAAGTTATGGACTTTGTTGATGGGATTCTGTCCAGTGGCAATCGTTCTTTTTATATTGAAGAATTTCGCCTCGATGCAGACTGTCCCCTTGTGGGTTTCACATTACACGAAGCCCGTTTGCGATCGCAGACAGGCGCTTTGGTTTTAGCAATTCGTAGAACGGATGGAAACCTTTTGGGTGGGCCTAGTGCGGATACGATGCTTGTAGAAGGCGATTTACTGATCTGCATGGGCACATCAGAGCAGCTAAGAGAACTCAATCAGATCCTTTTTCCCTTGGATCGTCCCTACAAAGCTCCTCGTCCGCCTCGTGGCACTTAGCTTCGGCTCAGCTAATGCAATTCCAATTCAGTTCGACAATTCTCACCGACTGAAGGTCAGCTAACGTAATTTGGGTGATTAGCGATCGCTAATCCATATCGACAAAGCCGCAGGTCACACTTCCATTTGCAGAACCTTCGCCATTCACAAGACAGGCGATTCTATCTTTGTGACTCAACATCACCACGCGATCGGGCAAAGGATTAGGTGCAAGGTCATAAACAGCATCTGATGCGAGAACTGCAAGTTTTACGTTAGGGTTTGCTTCTTTGGTTAGATTCCACGATTCACAGGTGGCGGCATCGATCGCAAAGGAGAGCTGATTGGATGGCTGAGTCTTTGTTGCGGAACAGTTCAGGGTCTCTTGGGTTTGATGAGGTTCGAGCTGCACTGAGGCAATGGTCGTGTCAGCTTTAGCAGGGGTAGCGAAGGTAATCGTAGCGATCGCGGCAATAACGGCAAAAATTCTTAATCTCATGGCTTTCTCTCGTGTGGCAAATTTGTAAATTTTCAATCTACCCACTGCATACATCATCGCGCTTAAACTGCTGCTACGCTTCTTGCAAGGGGAATATCGTGAGGTCTATCAAGGTCTATCAAGTGGAGGATCCTAGCTTGATGGCTAGGTATCTAAGGAGCTATGACTTTAAGCATAGCGACTAGGCAAACTAGGAGATATTTCCCATGCAGCTTCCAGTTTTGCAACTTGCTGCTGAGGTATGCACCGTCTAGAAGCGCCCAGCGAATATTCAAAGACTTTGCCAGTTGTAGTACAGATCGCAATGGAGTAATCGCAACTTGCACAACGTGTTTGAACGAGTTCTTTGGTAGCAAAGTATTGTCTTTCAGCGTAGTTACCACAGTTTGGGCAGCGAACGATTTGTATGTTATCCATCTTTTTGCAACTGGCTAGGTGAGAAAGTGAACTTCGATGTATGTATCATCGCTGCATTTTCAAGGTGGCAAGGTGATACGTGTAGGTTAGCGATCGTGATGTTCGGCAGCATCTCCTGTGATCGAGATCACACTGAATAGTTTGCGTAAAACTGTTAGCCTTAGACCTAAGCATTTACTTATAGAACTACATACCCCCATTGGAAAAAGACTATGAAACTAGGAATCTTTGCTACGACTGTCCTAACTTCTTGCTTTTTCATAGCTACGTCCGCCCAGGCAGCCAATCCTAACCACATCCGTCAACTACTTCAAACCAAAGAGTGTCGTTACTGTGACCTTTTGCGTGCAAATCTCAGCCTCGCTAATCTCAGAGGCGCCGATCTTAGAGGTTCTGACCTCTACAGCACCGACCTCAAATATTCGGATCTGCGTGAGGCGATTTTAACTGGTGCAAACCTCTACAAATCGGATCTAAGGGGAGCCGATCTAACGGGGGCAGAGATTACAGGCACAGATTTTAGAGAAGCAAATATGTGTAATGCGATTATGCCCGATGGAACAAAATCAAAACAGGGCTGCCCTGATGCTTTAAATACAACGCCATCGAAATAGTTTTTGTGATTCGAGTTCGGATTACCCAACCCGAAAAGTTTGGAGAATTTAGCAAAAACATTCTGGGTAAAAATTTTGGAGCAATAGGCTCTGTAATAACGCCAATCTGCTTTAACCTCTGTCTAGGCTGGGTTTAGAGATAAACAAGCCTATAAAAAACTTGCATCCAGCAGCTTTGTGTGTTGGTTCGAGAATACGCTATGGGATTCCTAAAAATGTTTAGTTGTGTAGAATTATATACAAAGCCTTGAAAAAGGCTGAAGGGAACCAGTAATTAATGCAGTAACGCTCTAAGCTGTGTTAAGTTCCCATCATACATACATAAAAAGCGGAGATCCGCAGCATGATTGATGCCGTCATTATTATTACATTTATCCTAGCAGGGGCAGGAACTGGTTTTCATGGAGTTGACCTCCTGCCAATTCAAGTTCTGGCTCAAATCAATTCTCAAGGGTTTCGTTGGGTAGCTCTGGGATCGGGTGCCTTTGTGGGCCTGATTTTGGGCATTGTGGCGCAAAATGCCTATCGCAAGCTTGAGATTAAAGTTCGGGCAATGCCCTTAGAAACCCTATTAGGTCGAGCGGTTGGCTTGGTGATGGGGTTATTGGTTGCGAACCTCATGCTCGCACCGCTATTTTTGCTACCGATCCCAGATGACTTTTCGTTCTTTAAGCCACTGATGGCAATTCTCGCCAGTATTATGTTTGCCTATACTGGCATGACTCTGTCCGACACCCATGGTCGTGCGTTGTTGCGTTTGGTCAATCCCAATAATGTTGAGAGTGCGCTGCTTGCCGAGGGAATTCTCAAACCCGCTACAACCAAAATTTTAGATACAAGCTGTGTCATTGACGGCCGCATTCAAACCCTCATGGATACTGGTTTCTTGGAGGGACAGCTACTCGTACCCCATTTTGTGATTCAAGAATTGCAAACGATCGCTGATAGTTCCAACGATCAAAAGCGGGTAAGAGGCAGAAGGGGTTTAGACATTCTCAACAATTTGCGGGATGAGTATAGCGATCGCATCGTGATTCACCCTGCGGACTATGACGATATCCAAACCGTTGATGCTAAGCTCGTGCGTCTGGCGCAAGAACTCAACAGTACTCTGATCACCAATGATTACAACCTCAACAAGGTGGCACATCTACAACAGGTTGATGTTCTGAATGTGAATGACCTAGCTCAAGCCCTGCGCCCCACTTATCTACCCGGTGATAGCCTTAACCTCAAGGTACTCAAGGAAGGCAAAGAGGCAACCCAAGGGATCGGTTACCTCGACGACGGTACGATGGTGGTAATTGAGGAAGGTCGTAGCTACGTGGGTAAGCAACTTCATGTTGTGGTTACGAGTGCCTTACAAACCTCAGCGGGTAGGATGATTTTTGCGCGTCCTGAGGCGATCGCTACCGTTTGAAGGCTAAAATTTGATGTCTAGTTTTAAAGTCCGATTTAGCATTGGAAATTCGTAAAATTGATTGGGGCTGTAACCTGTGGCTGATCTGCAAACTTCTCAACCCTATTTGCACAGACAGCTAGTTTCTGGAAAGTTAGGTTGGGGGTGGAAACAAGCTGCAAAGCTAATTACTGCCAATTTCTTATTGACTGCTGGATTTATCTTACTTGGTGCGATCGCTCCGATTCTGCAAGTTAATCTGCTAGAGCTAAATATTGCCCTACTGATATTTGTTGCCTTTGGAATCGTTTTTTCACGAAATATTGCCAAATCAGTCTTAGAAGCTTGTCGTCAAAATTTGCCCTACAGCTTTCCCCAAGAGTTAGTCGTAGGCGGGGCGATATTTGGACTGAGTTTTCTTGTACTTTTGGGGATCGTTTCTAAGCAAAGTGAGACACAAATTTTAACCTCACCAGTTACCATTGCCCTGATTGCATCTTGGTGGGTAGTATTGGCAGCTTTATTAATTGGTGTTGCTTTGTGGCTATGGTGGTGGTCTTCGAGGGGAAAAATCGCGCCATCGAAAAATGAAGCTACTGCATCTGAACACTTAAATGTCATTACCTATTCCGATCAGACTGTACTGATAAGCCCGACTTCTTTAACGCAACAACCGCGTCAGTTTAACAGCGCTGTCGTTTTAGTATTGAGTCTTTTCTTTTGGACGATGGTAGATTTACCAATTGGGATTAAGGCAATTTTAGCGATCGCGATCGCCGCTTCAGGTCTAACGGGCTTCAGCGTCTGGCAAATCCACTTGCAGCCTTTACAGCACATTCTCTCGCTGCGTTTTAGTGGGCTATGGGGATTACAAGCAAACTACACCATCGATTTGCGGACATTCTCGCGACTGGCAGTTGTAAAAATGCAAGAAAGTGGTGGTGAGATTAGTTGGATGCAACTATCAGGCAACGATACAGAAATAACGCTTCCTACTGCGATTACTGCCAATTACGTCAAAACAAATGAAGAGGATGAAGATGAACTTGGAAAAGCCCTGCGAGAAAAAATTCAGCTAGCCCGTCATGACACCACCCGAGATAGTTTAGGGCTGGTTGGGGTATTGCTGCCTCAAGGAGCTGGGATCTTAGCGGGGATATCTCTACTGGCGATCGGGGCGGCAAGCCTATTTCTATTACCCTTGCCCGAACGAATGCTGCTTGAGGGTGCGGTAATTTTACTGGGTGTTTGTTTGCTAAGTCCCTCGATCGCTTGGTATGCGCTTCATCTGGTAGCCCCTAATAGCCTTGTGCCGGACACTTCTCGGCAAGTCAACCATCTCCAAATCTGGGAAATTGGTGCAGCTTTTACGCTCGCGGCGATCGTTGTGCCATCCTCTTCCCAAGGAACGATTGTTTTACCTTTGTTATTTCTTGCCTGTGCTTGGTTAAGTTTTGGCGTAGGTGCTTGTATTTTGACCCTGACCCGTCGCACTCCTATTGTGAATAAGATCTAAACATCAATAATTGGGGCAAACAGATGCCTCAAAGCGATCGTAGCGATTCGCGAACCTATACCATTTTCAAAGAATCCTATACCATTTTCAAAGAATATAGAGCGCGGAACCCCAAAAAAGATCTGTTGCAAATTGAAGAGAAATCGGTATTAGAGGCTTAATCACCCCAGAATTGCTAAAGTTTAAATTTCAAAAAATTTTGCAAAGTTTGGTTAAATTAGTCGCTTAGTAATTACTCACTGTTACCGCTTCGGCTTACGATATTTTGCATAAAAGCTTCTATAGGTAATAAAACTTATGCTCAATATTCTTGTGAGTTTTCCTCTGCTTGCCGCAGTTCCAGCTACACCTGCTTGGTCAGTTAGCGTGGGTATCATTATGATTACCAGCAATCTGCTTGCATTGGTGATTGGTCGCTATGGCATTCAAAATAAAGGAGTAGGTCCTGCACTACCTGCTGAATTGCCCGGTCTTTTTTCGGGATTTGGTGTACCTGAACTTCTCGCTACAGCAAGCTTAGGGCACATTTTAGGTGCAGGCTTCATCTTGGGATTGGCACAAGCTGGTCTACTTTAAAATTGCATGTCTCTAGAGAGAACCTAGAAAAGTATTAGTGGGGGCTTCTGATTAGTTGCTCCCACTAGTATTTTTGTAAGAAGTGCTCTTGTAAGAAGTGCCCGATCTAAAATTCGCAATATCCCTGCTCGATATCAATTTTATCAAGTACTTTTAGTCCACGCGGATCGCCTAGTTTACGGAGAGAGCCTCTAGCATCCGCACCCACACCCAAATCATCATCGGATAGGGCATCAATCAGAGCATCT
This sequence comes from Tumidithrix elongata BACA0141, assembly GCF_036349135.1. Lineage (NCBI taxonomy): Bacteria > Bacillati > Cyanobacteriota > Cyanophyceae > Pseudanabaenales > Pseudanabaenaceae > Tumidithrix > Tumidithrix elongata. The sequence goes on along the minus strand of NZ_JAZBJZ010000010.1, from coordinate 67,894 downwards.
ACCGCGTCTTGATAGATTTCGCTATGATCTTCTTGCTCTAGACGCATTTTGATTAAAAGTTTGCCCAACGACCAAGCACAGTTGCCGCGAACGGCTGACATTTTATCGCTTTGCAATGCCTCAGTTAGGGGCTCTACAGCTTTGATGTCGCCTAGCTGTCCCAAGGCACTGGCCGCCCAGAGTCGCACTGCGGATATATCGTATTTTAGGGCTGAGATTAAAGGTGTTAATGCCCTGGGATCGCGACAGGTTCCCAATGCCCAAACCACCCCTTTACGGACATAGCCGTTCCAGTCTTTGTTAAGGCGATCGAGTAGGTATGGAATCGCGGCTTCACTTTTATTTCGTCCGATCGCATAGGCAGCACTAACCCGTACCAATAGGCAGTCATCTTGCAACAATTCAATTAACTTAGGAACTGCCCGTTCATCTTCTATCTCGCAAAAAGCTCTGGCTGCCTGGATTCTCTCAAAAACTGAGTCAGAATTCAGATATGACAACATAACCTCTGGATCTGGGCGAGGTAATTCTTCCTCGGCGGGCTGATCGAGAGGATTGATAGATGTCTCTATGTCCAGTAAAGCTAGGTCTTCTTCTGTCATGCTTTTTAGATTACCGCTTTACGGGGTTTCTTCACAAGGGAAAAGTTAACGGTTAACGGTTAACGATTAGCTGCATTTAATTGGAATTAACATTTGAACTGACCACTGAATCATTGAACACTGAAAACTAATAACCTTTTATTGAACAATATTGAGCGATCGCTCGTTTTCGTAATAGTTTTGCCACTGCCACCGCTCTTCACGCACGGAAGGGCTAATTACTAGAACGTCGAAAGTGTTTAAGCCAATTTCTTGAACGATTAGCTCGGCATAGCGATCGGTGTTTAGATCCTGTGCACCAACTAGGGCATAGCTGCTCACACTATCATTCAGGTAAGATAGCGCTCGGGTATGGTTAATAATGGGTTCGATCGTCCAATCACCCTGTGTGGAGTTGGTTGGTTGGTTCGATCCCGCAGTACGGTGCAAAAATACCAACATACTGTACTCTTGCCGTTCAGAAGCAGGACGTGACAAAAAAGCTTGCCAAGCTTGCGGATCGATTCCATTCGGACGAATAGGGTTGTCTAAGCGTAAGCCTGCAATAATTTCGGGTTGGCTATCTCTATTCAAATCGACGCAGATTAAAGAGGCGAGGGTAAGCTGACTGAGGAGGGATGGATTCGCACCAAGCTTTTGAAATAGGTCGCGCGACTTATCTAAAATTAAAGGCTGAATCTTGACGGGGCAGGTAAATTGATCGGTGCGATTGTCTTTATCGCTTTCTGGTTTAGACTTGGCGATCGCTTCGCTTGGGAGAATGATCAGATTGGGCTGCTGCCATACGGTTTGATTGATGGGAGGAGCATTGCTTTTTGTGGAGTCTTCAGCAAGTTTGAAAATGGCTAACGCTCCTAAGGCATCTGAACTTTTAATGGCACTCGGTTGAAATTGCCCAAGGGTTTTGCCAAACTGCAAGACATCTAATTTGGTGTTGGGCGCGATCGATTGCACAACTTTATCTAAATTGCCTTCCCTTGCGACTAGTCCAGAGGGAACGACCGCTGCAACCGTTTTGCCATCGGGAGCTGCTTGGGTAAATACAAATACAGGAACTTTAGCCGCCTCAACGGGGGCTTTGATCTCCTTTGCCCCACAACTAACCAAACTGACGATCGAAAAGGCAACTAAAAAGACAAACAAGCAGACATTGAGAATTTGGTTAACAAGATCAGTAAGCGATCGCCGTTTAACTTTCTTTCTAAGATGGTTAACGCGCATGGGGAAGGGTTTGCAGCAAAATGTTTCACCTTCTTATAGCATCTCTAGCAGTATCGATCTATTCTGGATCTGGATTCAATCAGATCTTCACCTAGATTCAATCAGATTTTCTCTTAGATTTCATAAGGTACTTAAGACCAGGCAGTGCGATCGCTTTGTCTTTATAGAGGCGAAACATCAACCAAATCGAAGCCGCAAAATAGGTTGAACTAATCGTGCCTTTGAGAATTTCTAGCGAAGCCTGTGTTGCCGTACTATCCCCAGAGCCCGAAGCACCAGAGCTAATCAACCAAGCCAGTGCCATTACGATCGCGACTTTACTGACATCTTTGAGCTTGCGATCGCTGCGATCGCTAATCAAGGCTAAAACTGAGGGAATCACGCCAAATACAGGCACTAAACACAAATATTGATTAATTTTGTTGTTGATTTGAGCAGCAGTAGTTTTGTTAGAGTCTCGCTCTTCTGGAAATTTTGTAGCGGTCGAATCAACATAGGGAGAACGAGAGTGGGACTGACGACGACTCATAGGTTTAAAGTAGGTATGAGAGCGAGGAATGCTTCATTGTAACTTTTGCATTTTGTTAGTTTACAGGTCTCCTCAACGAAACTTTATGTCAAAATCCTTACATAAACTTTGAATCGATAGGTATTGAGCTATATAGACTTTTAGCCCCCTTCACCAGTTAAAATCGATTTGACTTTAGCTACTTACACTATTTTTTCAGTAACAAGTTTTTCAGTAATAAGTTTTTGAGTAAAAGGGAATGACAAAGCCAACCATCACGATCGCTGTTATTGGGGATGTTCACGATCAATGGCAAGAAGAAGACCATCAAGCCCTTAAACACCTAGGGGTTGACTTGGTATTATTTGTGGGCGACTTTGGCAATGAATCTGTGGAAATTGTGCGGGCGATCGCTAAGATCGATATTCCAAAAGCTGTAATTCTGGGAAATCACGATGCTTGGTACAGCGCCTCCGATTGGGGCAAGAGTAAAAGTCCGTACGACCACAAGACCGAAGACCGAGTGCAACAACAACTCGATCTACTTGGAGAGACGCATGTTGGCTATGGCTACTTGGACTTTCCTGACTTGAATCTATCGGTCGTGGGCGCACGTCCATTTAGCTGGGGTGGAGAAGAATGGAAAAATGGCGATTTTTTACGCGATCGCTATGGCATTCATGGCTTTGCTGAATCCACTCAGCGGATTATCGAGAATGCGAAGCAAACTGCCTACAGCACAGTGCTCTTGCTCAGTCACAATGGTCCCACTGGTTTGGGCGATCGCGACTACAATCCCTGCGGTAAGGACTGGCTGCCCGTAGGTGGCGATCATGGCGATCCTGACTTTGCCGAGGCGATCGCGGCAATCTATCAAGTCCCCAAAGCGGTTCCCTTTGCAACTTTTGGACATATGCACCACAAGCTGCGCAATAACACGCGCCTACGCGAAGCGATCGCAGTGAACGATCGTGGTACGGTATTCCTCAATGCTGCTAGCGTACCCCGCATTGTGCAAAAGCTGGACGGGAATCATCGCAATTTCTCCCTTGTCCAGTTAACGGATGGGAAAGTAGCTCAGATATCCCTTGTTTGGCTAGACCCCACTTTTCAAATCACCTCCGAACAGATTCTCTATCATGCATAGAAATTCAAGAGAACTTGATATGATTCAATCTGCGATCGCTGCTGCTGTTTAGTCTGTAACTTTGATTTCATGTCCTTACCCATCTTAATCGAACAAATGCTCTCGCCTGACTTTTACAACCATGAAGTCACAGAGCCCATCGTGTTAATGCAAACCCACATTTCGTTTGTCTTATTAACAGGAAAATATGCCTACAAAATCAAGAAGCCGATGAATTTTGGCTTTTTAGATTTTTCGACCCTAGAAAAGCGACATCACTTTTGCCAAGAAGAAATCAGGCTCAACCGTCGCCTTGCGCCAGAATTGTACTTAGGGGTAAAAGCGATCGTCGAAAAAGATGGCAAGTTCGCCTTCGCTTCTGATGAATTCCAAGAGCAGGTTGGAATTGATGCTGTAGAATACGCCATCCAAATGCCTCAGTTTTCTCAAGACAACCTCCTCATCGAACTATTTGAAGCAGGAAAGCTAACCCTAGATAATGTTGTCGATATTGGCAAGCAACTAGCTACGTTTCATACCCATGCCGCCACCAGCGAACATATTGCTAGTTTTGGCACGATGTCAGCGGTGCGAACGGTTGCCGAGGACAATTATCAGCATACGCAAAAATATATTGGAATTGCACAGACCCAAGACCAATTCGATCGCACCCGTGCCTATACCGAGAAATTTTTTGCCGAACATGACGAGTTATTCCGCGATCGCATCGCCCAAGGCAAGGTCAAGGAATGTCACGGCGATCTGCACTTAAAGAATATCTGCATCTACAACGGCAAGATTCAAATCTTTGACTGCATTGAGTTTAACGAACCCTTCCGTAATAGCGATGTGGTCTATGATGCTGCCTTCCTGTTTATGGATTTACAGTTTCGTGGAAGACCCGATCTAGCGAATGCCTTCTTAAATACCTATCTAGAAAGGACGGGTGATTATGCTGCCGCTCAACTTCTGCCTTTATATTGCAGTATGCGTGCCTACATTCGCGCTAAGGTAACTTCCTTCTTATTAGACGACCCCAATATTCCTGCTGATGTCAAGCAAAATGCACAACAGGAGGCTTCCGCCTATTATCAACTGGCTTACGAATATACCCAACCCCAACAAGGCAAACTATGGCTCATGTCAGGTTTATCAGGCAGTGGTAAGAGTACGACAGCAAAAGCTCTAGCCCAGAAAACAGGGGCACTTCATTTGCGCTCCGATGCTGTACGAAAACACCTTGCTGGTATCGATCTGATGGAACGTGGTGGTCAAGAGCTTTACACCCCTGAGATGACGCAGAGAACCTATAACAAACTTTGCGAACTAGGCATTCTGCTGGCGAAGGAAGGATTTACAGTGATTTTGGATGCAAAGTACGATCGCTTGACTTCGCGTTCTCAAGTACTTGAAGCAGCCGATCGAGCTCGGATTCCCACTAAGATTATTTATTGTCATGCCCCGATAGAGGTTTTAAAGACAAGAGTGGGCGATCGCACACAGGCTAACCGCGATATTGCCGATGCTACCGTAGATCTGCTTGCCAGCCAAAAAGCCAGTTTTGAGGATTTCACCCCTAAAGAGAAGCTACAATGCATAGAGGTCGATACCACTGTGGATTCCGTGGAATCTATCCTAACAGAATCACTAAACTAAGATCTTGTCTCCAAAATCTTCAGCCCATAACCTCTAAATACTTCTCTATGCACAAGCTTTTAAGAACTTTAATCGGTATTCTGATGATTGCAATGGCTTGGATTGGTTTAGCCACTCCAGTTATGGCAGGTCCTCTATCTCCCCATAAAGTTACACCCATGGCATTATTTTCTTTCTCTGGTACTCGTCCTACTAATCTAGGTGTTCAAGCAGGAAAACTATCCCCATGTCCAAATTCTCCCAATTGCGTGTCTAGCCAAAGCTCAGATCTAGAACACAAAATCGATCCAATTCGCTATACAGGCGATCCTGCAAAGGCGATCGCCAATCTCAAGACTGTGATTCAAGGTTTAGAGAGAACGAAAATAATTTCTGAGACAGAAGATTATCTCTATGCGGAATTTACCAGTGCCCTCATGGGATATGTGGATGATGTGGAGTTCTATCTCAATCGAGAGACTAATGTTATTGAAGTTCGCTCTGCTTCACGTTTAGGTCAGTCAGACTTGGGCGTAAATCGCAAACGCGTTGAAGCCATTAGAACGAGGCTGCAAGATTTTGCTTGATGAAGTAGAGAGAATTTCTTGGCATTCGAGCATTATCCTTTTCATTTTGATGCAAGGGCGGCTAGGAACTGCCCAAATTGGGTTGGGTCTGCCATTGGGAATTGGTAATTCGGTAAGTGATAGGGATTATCCCTAAGTCAATTTCGTTTGTGCGCGTGATGCTAGTTGATTGAGTAAGGCCTGTTGCATGACGTCAATGGGTGCGGGTTGACCAACCCAAAACTCCAAAGCGATCGCACCTTGATGCAAAAGCATATCTAAACCATCTATGGCTTTTAAACCCCTTGCAGCGGCGAGTTGTAAAAACTGGGTGGGTCGAGGCGTATAAATCAAGTCATAGGCGATCGCGCTGTCAGGCAACAAAGCCATATCTTCCTTAGAGATTGGTGTATTTGGATCTTCTGCCATGCCGATGGGGGTGGCGTTTACAACTAACCCAGCGATTTCCAATAGATTCGGTAAGGAACTCCATGTATGGACGCGCAGATTGTAATCTTTTAGCTGGCTGGTCATTTGACCGTGAAATCGCTTCATCTTTTTAGAGTCACGCCCAACAATGTGAATAGCAGGACAACCTAATTGCAAGCAACCCGCAATCACTGCTCTTGCCGCGCCACCACTGCCTAAGATTACAGCAGGAATTTTATTCCAATTTAATGAGAGCGCTTTAAGCGGAGCCAAAAAACCTGCTACATCTGTATTTGTGCCAATCCACTCATCTTCCAAACGCTTAACGGTATTAACAGCTCCCACAGATTGAGCGATCTCATCTACGCGATCGAGTAACGGCATAATCTCTTGTTTGTGGGGAATTGTGAGATTAAAGCCCTGCAAGGCGCTAATTGCTTTTAAACCTGATACGGCAATGGTAAGATCGGCGATCGCCACAGGTAAAGGAATATAAACATAATCCAGCTTCATGACTGTCAAGGCTGCATTATGCATGACGGGCGAAAGACTATGTGTCACAGGACATCCCATCACACCTAAAATTTTAGTTGTACCTAGGACTTGTCCCATGCTTTTCCCTCGTTGAAGCTATTTCAGACCCGATGCAGCCCGTTTCTGCCGTAACAGTACAAACGTTAATCATAGTTGTGATGGTATGCAGAAGGCAATAAGCCAAAGTGACGGCTAAATCACCAAAAAGCAATCGCGAAATCGATCGCGGAATGTAGCTTTTTACGACAAATATAGTAGACTATCAAATCCTTTATCACCTTATTTTCCCTCAGAATTTCCGGTCGGGCTGTTCAGAATTACAATAAATATCGCGGATAAAAAGTATGGGCTTATCTTCAATTCTAGATATTGCAATTGGTTTGATTTTTATTTATTTGATCCTAAGTGTGATTGCTTCGGAAATACAAGAATTAATTGCCACCGTGCTGCAATGGCGAGCAGTACATTTAAAGGAGTCTATTGAAGGGCTATTGAGTGGAAACGATAAGGAATCAGAGAATTTTTCTAAAGTAAGAGAATTATCAAATCAGATTTATGCGAATCAATTGATTAAAGGCATGAATCACGAAGCAAAAGGTCTTTTAGCCAGATTCCCCCGTCGTTTGATTCAAATGTTTGGTTTTGTATTTCGGCTATTGAGAAAATGGTTTCGCAAGAGTGCGAACCTACTACCTAATGTCAATATCTCTAAAGAAGCGATCGCCAAGGAAGTAGATGGTGTATTTGGTAAAGGGAATTCCAGTGGTCCCTCCTATGTTACGAAACAAGCATTTACAAGTAGCTTTATTGAAACACTACAAGTACCTATTTTAACTAAATTAATTGCTCGATTGCGGCTAGAAGATTTTCTCTCTAGATTGGAAGAGAACCTCAAAGATAAGTTAAACCGTGTTAGAGAGGGAGAAGGAGCATATCTGCCCGATTGGTATAAAGAGGCTAAAGGCTCAGTCTATCAAGATCTAGACAGTCATCGCATCGGTATATCAGAAGCATTAGATCGATTGGCTGAAGCTGCTAAGGTAGAAACAAGATTCGAGCTGTTTGAAGATCCATTTCGATTGCAAAACCCCGAAGAAAATTGTTACGGTCTATCACGAGAATACAAAAAGATTTTACTCAGACAAATAAATCCAACTTTATTAGATGTCATTCAAATTATTCTGATTTTTCAAGATCCAAATCTTGAAAAAGTTCTAGCACGGATTAAAAACAGAAAGTTTGATGATGTAAAAAGAATTGTAAAAGATGAAAGATTCTTAGCTCAATACAGCACTAAGGATCCATATATGATTGAGTATGTGTCTCAAGGATTACTTTTATATACTACCTTCAGCAATACCGAAATTGGGCACAAACTCATCAAGTTACTTGGCAAATTACCCAAATTACCCACCTATTTGCAAGGCAGTCTTTACGATCTTGCTAAGCGATCGCAAGAAAGCGTTGAAGATATCGAGCAACAGTTTTCTCAGTTTCAAGAAGATATAGAGACCTGGTTCGATAATTCCATGGTCAGAGCTTCAGGGGTTTACAAACGCAATGCGAAATTGGTAGCACTTCTGCTTGGTTTTACGATCGCAGTAGGTGCAAATGCCGATACATTTCATATTGTCGATCGCCTAAGCAAAGATCGGATTTTGCGCGAAACAATAGCCCAGAGTGCCGAAACTATTGCCATGAATAATCGCCCAAATCAAGCTCAAAAGAATCCTCAAAAACTAGATAAAGAAACGATCGAGCAAATTAATCTTGCTGCTGATGCGATTACTTTACCCATTGGTTGGGAAAATTCTGTAACTTCTCTACAGCAAAAAAAGAGCATTCGTTGGTTGTTTGGCATTGAAGTTGCTGCGCCTGTGATTACGTTCTGCGGGTGGCTGGTGAGCGCGATCGCGATTTCAATGGGAGCATCATTTTGGTTTGACCTACTTGGAAAATTCATTGACATCAAAAATGTCGGCAAAAGACCTTCTTCTACCCCAGATAACAATTAGATAGAGTACGTCTTGCAAGATTTACGGATAGAAAGAGGGAATGAGACCTAAGAATCTAGAGTGGCAGAATCTTTTGATAGTGCAATCTGAATTTTGCAAAAAGTCTCAATATAGTTGCGGAACTCTTGCATGTGGGTTTCAATCCATCCTTCACCATCGCATTGGGAACTGTCTTTCCCATTTACAAAGATATGTACGATCGGCTCACCTGCATCGGGAAGTATCAGCACCCAGTCATCATCAGAATACATAACTTTGACGCCATCAATTAGCTCAAGATGCTTCTGGGCATAGGCTTCCACCAAATGACGCATCAAGGTTCCTTTGACGCTCCAAGGACAGCGAACCGCCTGACTCTTAAAGTGGAAATCTGGCAGGTGCTTCCGCATTTGAGAAATCGTTCCTCTTTGCAATGTCAGCCATTCAATGATTTTGGCGGTACTAAACATGGCATCAAAGCCAGGATGCAATTGTGGAAAGATAAAGCCCATTTCTGCAGCTCCACCTAAAATAACACCTTCTGTTTTATAGCAAGCCATCATGAGAGCAGTTGGATTCGCCCGCGTCCGAATAATCTTGCCATGATGTCTAGCGGCAATTTGTTCTACAACACCAGATACAGAGACAGGAACCACGACTGCACCACCGGGCTTTGCTGTCAGCGCCATTTCTACCATCAGAGCCGTCAGCATCTCACCACGAATCGGTTCCCCCAGTTCGTCAATCAAGATAAACTTCTCACCATTCGCAAATACCTGTACGCCAAAATTGGCTTTGATCGCTCTCACGACATCGCCTAGCTGATCGAGCATTCTCTCTCTCTCGCTCATCGCTGGGGCAATTTCATTGAGGCTGGCATTGAGAACCACGACATCACTGCTAAATTTGCCCAAGATACGGGGTAAAACTGCGCCTGAGACCGCATAAACATAGTCGATTACAATCTTTTTGCAATCACTATTGCGAATGGCTTCCGCGTCTAGATTTTTGGCAAAGCCACTATTGTAGTAGTCAAGGATGCGAGATGGATAGGTGATTTCGCCAATTTCCTCCATGCGAGCACGGCGAAAATCTTCCTTGTAATAGGCTCCTTCAATTTTCTTTTCTTGATTGGTGTCGATGTTAATACCATTGGCATCGAGGAACTCAATCAAAATGTGATCGTTGCGATCAGGATGGATACGCACATGAATTCCGCCAGAGATGCTGAGGCTGCGAGCCGTAAATCTGGCGATCGGAATGGCGGTTGCTTCTAAGTTCTCAACATTTACGCCGACAGACATCAAACCTGAAATCAGCGATCGCGTCACCATGCGACAGATCGTGCGTTGATCGCGAGATACCATCACCTGAGAGCCAGGTCGGAGCGTTGCACCATAGGAGGCTCCCAGTTTGACCGCAAATTCTGGCGTAATATCGGCATTGGCTAGCCCTGATACACCCCGATGCCCAAAGAGATGTCGGGCTGCCATCGTTCCCCATATCAAGTTTGTCGTCAACGTTGCCCCTGATTCCACCCGTTTACTCGGCCAAATGCGCACATTAGGGAAAATGCGAGACTCTTCGCCAACTACAGAGTTTGACCCAACCACGGCTCCTTCCATGACATGGCTGCGCCGACTAATCCGCGAATTGCGCGCGATCGTGCAAGCCCATAGGTGACTTTCTTCACCAATCGTGACACCGTTACAAATAATCGGTCGTTGCAAGTCACAGTCAGGCCCAATGGTGACGTGATCGCCAATAATCGTCCCCGCCGAGATACTCACCCTCGCCCCAATTGAGCAATTGTCCCCAATCAGGATGGGTGCTTCGATTTTGGCAGTTGGGTCAATTGTGCTGTGTTGTCCCACCCATACGCCAGTTCGTAACTGTAAGTAATCTAATTCGAGATGAACCCTACCCCTAATCGCATCATACTGAGCTTGCCGATAAGCTTCTAACGTACCGATATCGCACCAGTAACCCTCCGCCACATAGCCAAACATGGGGACTGCCTTTTCTAAAAGCAAAGGGAAAAGATCGTGAGAAAAATCTTGGGGCTGATTGGCGGGTAGATAACCGAGCACCTCGGGTTCGAGAATGTAGATGCCTGTATTCACCGTATCAGAGAAAATTTCGCCAGTGGAAGGCTTTTCTAAAAAACGTTGAATCCGATTTTGTTCGTCAGTGATCACGACCCCAAAAGCCATCGGTTCGTTAACGCGTCGCAAAATTAAGGTGGCCTTTGATTTTTTGGTTTTGTGGTAGCGAATTGCCGCAGTCAGATCGAAGTCGGTAATGCTGTCACCACTGATGACGAGAAATGTGTCATCCAAAAGGCTTTCCACATTTTTGACACATCCTGCCGTCCCGAGAGGCTGATCTTCCTCAACCACATACAGCATATCCATGTCAAATTCACTGCCATCCCCAAAATGGTCGCGAATCATGTCAGGCAGGTAGTGCAATGTTGCGATCACTTCCCTGATGCCATGCCGCTTAAGCAAACGCAGAATATGCTCAGTAATTGGACGATTTAAAACCGAAACCATTGGCTTGGGCAGATCGCAGGTGAGCGGTCTCAGTCTTGTGCCAGAGCCTCCTGCCATCAACACTGCTCTCATATAACCCTCCTGATGCCAATAGCCATATTATTATATAGAGATTAGATCGCTGTGTCAGTATCAATTAGAACCACTCGTCATCTTATGCAATCGATGTTTTTTCCCTCAGAGCAAATTTCAGATAAGATTTCTGAGCAAGTTTCTCACAAAATTATCGTAGCGCTAGATGTGCCCAGTGCCGCAGAGGCAGTAGCGCTATGCGATCGCTTGCCCGAAGTTAGCTTTTGGAAAGTAGGCCTAGAATTATTTATTGCCGAGGGACATGCGATCCTGTCTGAACTAAAGCAACGCCAAAAGCAAATTTTTCTCGATCTAAAACTGCACGATATCCCTAACACCGTCGCCTCTGCCTGTCGGGTCGCCGCTAAGTTTGATGTAGATTTTCTCACCGTTCATGCCGTTGGCGGTAAAGCCATGCTCAAGGCTGCCCAAGCCGAAGTTGAGGGATCGAGCACCAAGTTGCTAGGGATCTCCCTGCTGACCAGTATTTCTTCTAGGGAGTTGGCTTTCGATCTCAAAGTTCCGCTCGAGTTACCCGAATATGCCCTGCATATGGCTGAAACCGCCCAGACTTGCGGTTTAGCGGGGGCAGTTTGCTCTCCCCATGAAGTCAGTAGTTTGCGATCGCTTTTGGGGCGAGATTTCTATCTAGTGACGCCGGGCGTCCGTCCCACTTGGGCAGCCACTGGGGATCAAAAACGGGTGATGACGCCCAAACAAGCGATCGCGCTAGGTGCAAATTATCTTGTGATCGGTCGTCCGATTACGGCTGCGCCCGATCCAGTATTGGCTTGGCAGAAAATTTGTGACGAAATTACGGATGCTTCTTAAAATTCGGTTGACAAGTTGCTAACTTTGTTTGCTATAGTATCTAAGTTGCGTTTTCAGAAGCGCGCGATTGGGGTGTCGCCAAGTGGTAAGGCAGCTGGTTTTGGTCCAGCCATTCCGAGGTTCGAATCCTTGCACCCCAGTTCCTTAAATTTAAAACAAATCTTTTTTGCCACGAATTCTGGCAAAGACCCTTTCAGGTTCGGGGTTGGCTTCTTTAAGATCCGCTGCCGTTTGAATGGCGGGTTGATCCCACCGTAGAAATGGATTGGTTAGCTTCTCAATGCCAATCGTTGTAGGGATTGTAGGCTCGTCTCTTTGGCGCATTTCGCTCACAGTTTTGAAGCGATCTTGCAAGATCGCGTTCTTGGCATCTACGGTCAGGGCAAACTTGAGATTGCCCAGCGTATATTCATGGGCGCACCAAACCCGCGTAGCATCAGGCAGTTGGCGCAATTGGCCTAAAGAGTGCATCATTTGGGCAGGCGTTCCTTCAAACAATCTGCCACAACCTCCCGCAAATAGGGTATCCCCACAGAATAAGTCGCCCGACTCTGCATTGGAGGCTGGAAAGTAGTAGGCAATATGGGCGCGGGTATGCCCAGGGATAAAAAATACCTCAGCGGTACGATCGCCAAAGGTGACGCGATCGCCTGCCTTTAAAAACACCTGTTGATGGGGGATGCGTCCGCGATCGAGTTCCCCACCGTAAACGATTAACTGGGGAAATTGTTTTGCCAGAGCTTGATTTGCACCGACATGATCGTGATGATGGTGGGTATTGAAGATCGCGACTAGGTTTGCGCCGAGCTGTTCGAGTTTTTGCAGCACAGGACGAGGTTCGGCAGGATCGACGACAGCGGCAATGTTGCGATCGCGATCGTGCAACAGAAAAATGTAATTATCATTGAGTGCAGGCAGACGGTAGATTTGCATAATGCGGTATACCCGTGGGAATGAATGGCTGACAGACTCCAGAAAATTTTATCTCGCTATGGTGTTGCTTCTCGGCGAGAGGCAGAGCAGTTGATTTTGGCTGGGCGGGTGAAATTAAATGGCGCGATCGTAACTGAATTGGGAACAAAGGCAGATCCTACCTGCGATCGCATTGAGGTTGACAACCATCTGATTGTAAAAGAAACCCCTCAAATTCTGTGGGTACTGTTATACAAGCCCGTAGGGTTCATTTGTACGCGACACGATCCGCAAGGGCGTAAGACGATTTTTGATTTGCTGCCACCCACCTACGATCGCCTCTATTATGTCGGGCGTTTAGATTACAACAGCAGTGGGGCTTTGCTCCTCACCAACGATGGCGATCGCGCCAATTTGCTCACCCACCCCCGACATCATATTCCCAAAACCTATGAGGTCTGGGTCAAAGGACAACCCAGCCAATCAGACTTGCAACAGTGGCGACAGGGTGTTTTACTCGATGAAAAGACAACCCTACCCGCTGACGTGACCGTCCTTGCTGCCCAGCCCCAGCAAACCCAGCTACGCATTGTGTTGCGAGAGGGGCGCAATCGGCAAATTCGTCGTGTAGCCGAGCAGTTAGGTTATCCCGTGCTTGCTTTACATCGTGTTGCGATCGCTTCGATTACGCTTGGCGATCTGCGATCGGGCAGTCATCGCCTCCTTAAGCCCTGCGAGATTGAGAAATTAGCTCTTAGTCATTCTCGCTAAAGTGTTTGGAACCAGAATGATGAATGTAGCGCTCCTTAATTGTTTGCGAACGTAGTACGGGCTTCTGAATCCTTGCAGGCAAGATGTCCACGCTACAAATTAATTACAATTCATTTAGGCTCGCTATAGCTATCCCCTGTCAACCATCAAACGTTCACCTGCCAACCAGCATCTGCCCCAATAAGCGAAAATACTTAAACAAATGTTATATTTATGGTATGGAAACCTTGACTTGCGGGGATCGGTCTAGGTAGTTAAGATAGTTAAAGTTTTGGTATAGATACTGTGGTTAGCAATTGTAATCAAGCGGATAAGTTGGCAGAAATAGGCGCGCAGCTCAAACAGATGCGCGAACAAAAAGATATTTCGCTTCAGCAAGTCACTGCTACTACGCTAATTGCAGAGCGTCATCTCAGAGCCATTGAAGAAGGCGATTTAGGCTCTTTGCCCGAGCCTGTCTACATTAAGGGTTTTATTCGTAAGTATGGTGAAACCGTTGGATTAGGAACCATTGCTGACGATTTTCACCTCACCCCTGTAATTGATGAGAAGAAGAATTGGTCTAAGTCTCCCGCAAGTGAGCTGCGTCCCCTCCATCTCTATGCTTTGTACATTTTGGTAATTGGTGGGGCAGTAGGAACTTTAGCGGCATTTCTGAATCCACCCCTCGCGAATAAGATTGATGATAGTAAGACCAATCTAAGTAAAGCAGCGCAGATAACCCCCAAGGCAACTCCTAAAACAGTTAAGCCAACCCCAGCGATCGCTTCTCCCGTTGATAGTATTATTCCTGTAACCACAGCTTCTGAGGCACTAAAGACCTCTAAGCTTTTTACAAGTAGTCCCGATTCATCCTCAAGTTCTAATCCTAATGGCGCCAGCTTTTTGACTGGTTCTACAGGCGAGACCCTAAGTGCATCTAGTCCACAATCTTTTAGCAATAGTATTTTTAGTCAAGATCTAACCAATACAAGCTTTAGCTTTACGGGAAATAAAGCTGTCAATGTCGGGATCGTGATGACAGGTCAATCTTGGGTTCGAGTGCTTGTAGATGGCAAAACTGAGTTTGAGGGTGTGCTATCTGAGGGTAGAAAATTATCTTGGTCTGCCGATCGACGCGTAGCAATTCGGGCTGGAAATGCTGGTGCTATTGCTGTTACTGTTAACAATCTCCCATCAGAACAACTAGGCAGAGAAGGCGAAGTTGTCGAAAAAAGGTTTGAACAAAACTATAAGCCCACCACTTCAAGCACGAGTCTAGTTCCGACAACGGGTGCTAACGCAAATACTGCTAACGAGCGGGATCGGCTCAATGGGTTTATTGATAACTTCTACGGTGATGGGGGCTCAAGAAATCGGTAGTCGTAGACTTAAATTCTATAGCGACACCGCTAATTTCCCAGTTTGGGACCTTTGGCAAAATCCTCGGGTCTCAAGTTTGATAAAAACTCACGAAATGCTCGCCGCTCCGCCTCATCAGCATCTTGATCGACGGGAATGGAAGCTTCTAAGATCACTTCTTCCATAACCCAAATTGGGCAACGGGCTCTGAGGGCTAGGGCGATCGCATCACTAGGGCGAGCATCAATTTCTTTTCTGACTTCTCCGTATGTGATCGTCAATAGTGCGTAGAAGGTACTATTTTTGAGGGCATGAATCACAACGCGTTCTAGGTTAGCCGACCAACCGTCAATGATATTCATAATCAGATCGTGGGTCATCGGCCTTGCTAAAGGCTTAGGATCGAGCGCATTTACAATTGCCTTTGCTTCAGCTTCACCAATCCAAATCGGTAATGCCCTGCGATCGGTTGTATCGCGCAATAAAACGATGGGGTTATGACTGACAGCATCAATCGCAATTCCAGCCACCTTCATCTCGATCATTGTATGCCACCCTCTTGAAATCAGTTAAACCTCAAATAGCGACCCTCTCTCAGCCATCTGAGAGGAACTTACAGATAGGGGTGTGTTGATACCAAAAGCTTACAGTTATACCTCAGTATTACGATCGCCCTTAAAGTAAATCTTAGGAGTAAATTATGATCCAAGCCAATCTATGTTAATTGAGTTACATAAATCGATTTTCCCAAGATTGCTGCAAGTTTGTGAAGGATGCTGCATATTATATCACTGACCTATTCTTACACTCAGCCTGAATTTCATCAATCAGCCCGATCGCTGACAAAGGGCAATCTCGCCCCACATGCAAATTCTGTCAGCGCTTCTTGACTTAAACTATTTCTCCCCTGACCACTGCTCTCATTCTAAGTTTTTAACGTTCAAATTATGAGTCAAACAAACCTACCTGAAGCCTCTACAATCGCTATTTTGGGTGCAGGAGCTTGGGGATCGGCATTGGCAAAGTTGGCAAAGACCAACCAGCATCGAGTGACGTTGTGGTCGCGCCAGAGTTCTCAAAGCTTAGCCGAGGCGATCGCAGGTAGCGACATGATTGTTTCCGCGATATCGATGAAAGGGGTCGCGAGTATTGCCCAGCAACTTCAGGCAATACCTTTGCCCGAGGAGACGATTTTGGTCAGTGCCACCAAGGGTTTAGAACCAATCACAGGCAATACCCCAGCTCAGATTTGGCGCAAAGCTCTGCCCCATCACCCGATTGTGGTTTTGTCGGGGCCTAATCTGTCTAAAGAGATTGAGGCTGGTTTGCCCTCGGCTACAGTTGTTGCCAGTGATGATGCCCAAGCTGCCCAAATTGTGCAAACAGCCTTCGCTTCTAAAAATTTCAGGGTATATACCAATTCCGATCCCATTGGGGTGGAGTTAGGTGGGACATTAAAAAATGTGATTGCGATCGCCGTTGGAGTTTGTGATGGCTTGCAACTAGGGACAAATGCTAAGGCTGCATTGATCACCCGTGCGCTTATGGAAATTATCCGTGTGGGTTCTTATTTTGGCGCTCGACCTGAGACTTTTTGGGGGCTATCGGGTCTAGGCGATTTGCTCGCAACCTGCAATAGTCATCTCAGTCGTAACTATCAGGTGGGCTTTGCCTTGGCACAGGGAAAACAACTTGATGAAGCGATCGCCTCGATTAGCGGTACTGCCGAGGGTGTAAACACAGCGCATGTCTTAATTGGGATCGGCGATCGCGAGAACATTGCCGTACCCGTGTCTCGTTATGTTTATCGATTATTAAATGGCGAAATCAATCCTCAAGAGGCAGTAGAAGGGCTAATGGAACGAGACTTAAAATCAGAGAGTTGAACCCTCTGCTTACAATCAGCATTCCTGATATCGTGCGATCGATCTAGCCGCGATGAACGAGTTAGACGACATTCTCTCCTGATAGAATTGCGCCTGCTAAAGCGGCTTCATCAATCGAGACTCCCATAAGATTGGCATCGCGCAAATCGGCATCGTGCAGGTCTGCCCCACGCAGGTCTGCCCCGCGCAGATCTGTCCCGTTCAAATTCGCTTTATGAAGGTTGGCTCCCCGCAAATCCACGCCGCGCAAATTCGCTCGTTGAAGGTTCGTATTTCCAAGATCGCTGCCGTTTAACTGCGAACCACTGAGGTTTGACTGCTGCAAGTCAGCATTGGCTAGGCTGACACCACATAAATTCCAACCTAAAAACTCGCGTTTCCCAGAGGCATATTGGCTTAGAAGTAACTGTCCTGAAGCTAGCGCACTCGTTCCATTCTGAAGATAGGCAGACATGAAATTGAAGCTGCCATTGCCATTCTTTTGGGCAGCTTCGTGAAGTGACAGCTCCGTTGCGGTCTGGGCATTCACCAATGACTCTAGGCGGCGCAGTTCGGCTTCTTTGCGTTTGCGATCGCTGATATCTTCAATGATTCTCAATACACCCAGAATCTTACCTTCGGCATCCTTGACTTGGGCAGTGGAGAGACTGACATCAAGGGTAGTTCCATCTTTACAAGGATAAACAGTTTCAACAGCATTGAGTCCATCTCCTGCCAGCGTTTCTAAAAACACTTGAAATTCCGAATCAGACTGACTCATGGTGACTGGTAGGGGGTTGCCAATTACCTCTGCTGCACTCCAACCAAAGATTTTTTCTGCGGCGGGATTCCATAGTAGAACCTTACCTTCGGGACTAATAATATCAATGGACACAGGTGAAGAACGCACGACTGCCTGTAGGAGTTCGTGGGCTCTTTGTAGTTCGGATTCGACATCGCCGCGTTCGCTAATATCGATACAGACCCCATCGGCGATCGTGGAACCATCTTCGCTACGGTAATAACGGGCGATATCCTGTACCCATTTGACTTCGCCCGATTTAGTCACAATCCGAAACTCGCGGCGGAATGTGGCTAACTTTTCGATGCCAGCTCTAACCATTGCCTCAAACTGTTCGCGATCGTCTAGGTACACCAAATCAGCCAATCGGTCAGGTCTAGCCATAGCTTGCTTGGGTTGCATGCCTGTAAGTTCGATCAGACCATCGCTAATGAAGGGTAAAGTCACCGTACCATCAGGATTCCAAACCAATCGGTAAAACGTACCGGGCATACTTGCCGCGATCGCAGCTAGCCGCAGTTCGCTTTCCTGTAGGGCGGTTTGGGTGCGTTTGCGATCGGTAATATCTCTAGAATTAATCACAATTCCCTGAATATTTGGATCTTGCACCAAATCATTACAAACTGACTCCAGATAAACCCAGTCCCCATTGATATGGCGATAGCGCATCACCATGGGCGGAGAGATACTAATTGCTTGTTGAGATTGCGATAGGAAGGATTGAAAAATCGGTAGGTCGTCAGGATGGATAAACTGCACTAATTTTTTGCCTACGATATCTTCAGGCTGAAATCCCAAAATCCGAAAAACCGAGGGGCTACAGTACTGAATGCTAGCATCGGTGTCGATAATATTCACGATATCGGAGGAATGTTGCATCAACGCCCGCAGTTTTCCCTCGTTATGAGCGAGATGTCTAGCTACGCGGCTCTGTTCCTCACGCTCAGAACGAATCTGCCGCTCCAATAGGTTCATCTTGGCATTGAGCGAAGCCAACCGAATTTCTAACTGCTGATTGGCACGCCACAGTTGTTCTTCATCTTGTTTGCGCTCAGTGGTATCCTGAATCCACCACCGCAGTGCCACAACCTTACCATTCCCATCCCTCACACTCAGAATTGTGAATGTGGCATCAAAGGGTTGCCCTGTGGGAAACAGCATCTTAAGGTCAAGGCTCTTAAGATTTTGCCCCCTTTGCAGTTGCCCCAAGAACCGCTGGAATTGCTCTTGATTGGCAGGCAGCACGTATTCTTTAAGATTTTGCCCGATCAGATCGGAGCCCAAAATGACTGTGGCTGCACGGTTTGCCGATTGTACGATTCCCGTTTCATCGGTGACAAAGTAACCGTCAGGGGCAAACTCAAACAGTTCGCGATAATTGTGGCAGTCAGTGGCGATCGCCTCCTGTTGGGTCTCAACTTGGGCGATCGCTTTTTGTAAAGAAGCAAAGGATTCAGATAAAGCAGAAACAACAGCACGTAATTCCCCCGATTGTGTTGCTGGATCGATGGCAGCTTGGAGCTTTTGCAAATTCTGAACCGACGCATCAAGCAACTCGTGGCAGACGCTTAATACCATAGGTTTAGGATGGCTCAGGTAATGTTGTAAATCATCCTAGCATTTTGCTATAGTCATCGATTGCTCGAATTAGATTCGTTATATAAGCTCATGTTCTGTAGTATCTTGATCTTGTCCTGGCGGTTAAAATCAAGAGCCTAGAATTTGCGTATCTTTCATGTCTAGATCTTCTAAATCCAATAAGCCTGCGTCCAAACGTCAAAAATCTTCAGCCCCCTTGTTCGTTGCAATTGGGGCTGCTGTTGCCACAGTCGGTGCAGGGGCAGCCGTTTTCTTTGTCTGGCAAAAATCACAAGTCCCAACCGGCGTAATCGGTACGGCTTCAGCCATTCCCCAAGAAGCACAGGTGGTGATGGCATTTAATACCACTTCTGAGCCTTGGCAAAAGTTGGTACAGTTTGGCACACCAGATTCACAGAAGCTATTGAGCGAGGGCATGGAAAAGTCGCCCCTCAATTCTTTACTCGTGCAAAGCAAGACAGATTTTAGTCGCGATGTACAGCCTTGGCTTAAGGGGCATGTG
The DNA here is from genome assembly GCF_036349135.1 of Tumidithrix elongata BACA0141. NCBI lineage: Bacteria > Bacillati > Cyanobacteriota > Cyanophyceae > Pseudanabaenales > Pseudanabaenaceae > Tumidithrix > Tumidithrix elongata. Next base: position 48,029 of record NZ_JAZBJZ010000010.1, on the reverse strand, counting down.
ATTACGGCTTTGATCGCCGACCCACAGAAACCGAATGCGCCACCTGCTACCTTGGTAATTGCCCCCACCAGCGATCGCGCCAAATCCGATCTGTTTTTGACCAAGTATCGCGATGCCCTCACCCAACAGGGGGCAAAGTTTACGCCTAAGGAATATAAAGAATTTAAATATTACGAGTCGCCCACTCGCGACCCTAACAACAGCGTGATTACGGCGGATATTGGGGGGCGCTATGTGGCGATCGCCACCAGTTCTGCCCTGATCCAACGTACCATTGATACCTATAAGGGAGATCTGCCCTCCCTCGCGAAAAAATCTAGCTTTGCTACGGTGTTTGGTGCTGAGAGCAAAAGCAATATTGCTGAGCCCTTGGTACAAATTTATTTAGATGGTGCGATCGCGTTGGAATTCATCGGTTCTCAGACGAAATTAAGCTTGGGAGAACCGATTATTGCCCAGTCGCGCCGCGAGCTAGATGCGATTACCCTCACCGCAGGCACGCAAAAAGAGGGGTTGCGGTTTGAAGTCACTACCTATCTCAAAGATAAAGGCACAACAAATAACCCACAGGCACAGACTGCCGCTGGCACGGTGTTAAATTCTTTGCCCCAAGAAGCTTTCTTACTGGTTTCAGGCATCAATCTCAACCAGTCTTGGCAATCCCTCGTGGCACAGGCAAAGGGGAATGCCAACTCCGAGCAAATGTTAGACCAAATTCGTAAAAGCGTTAAGGATGCCACCAAACTGGATCTGGAACGCGATATTTTGAAATGGATGACAGGTGAGTTTGCGATCGCGGCGATTCCCAATAACCAAGGCATCTTGGCAAATCCAGGATTTGGCTTTGTGGTGTTGTTGCAAACGAGCAATGATAAAGACGCTCAAGCAACTTTTGATAAGCTCGATGCCGCTGCCAAAACCTCTTCTAGTGGACTGATTCCCCAAGGTGTCGATCTGAAGTCAAAGAAATTAGGCGATCGCGACATTGTGACTTGGCAAGTGGGCAACGCCACGATGGCATCCCACGGTTCTCTAGGGAATAATTTTGTGTTTTGGTCGATGGGCGATCTAGCCGATCAATTTGTGCCAAAACCCACCAAAAGCCTACCTGAGAGTAGCTCCTTTCAAATTCTCACGACTGGACTACCCAAAACTAATGGGGGATATTTCTATCTGAATATGACCACAGCGTTAACCATAGCCGATCGCCTGTTGCCACCAGACATTCGCTCGACACCCAGCTTTACCCAAGTTAGAGCCGTACTTGACGCGATTCGCGGCATTGCCGTCACCAGCACCAATATCAACAGCCGTATCACTCGTCTAGATTTCTTGTTTACGCTAAAGCCCACCCCCGGAAATTAAGGCGGGTTTTCCCTACTGCGCAGAGTATCAATTCTTGGATATTGCCCAAGCCCAAACGATTACAATGCAGTAGGATATTTCAAAATTTCTAAAATAAACCTCACACAAACCAGCAAATAAATAAGCCAATGATTACGACTGAAGCAACAGATACCAGAGCCCGCGACCTATTTCGCGCTGCCTATGAAAATCGATATACCTGGGATAGTAACTTCCCTGGGTTGACTGCCAATGTTTCTGTGAGCTTGGATGGAAATACCCGCACAGGCAAGGCTCGCATCAACGCCGACCAATCGGTGGAAGTGGTGATGGATGAACCCAAACTCATTAGTCGCACCACCCGCACGCCTAGCGGTGAAGAAAAGACCGTCAACGTAGATGAAGAACAGGAATGGTTGACCAACCAACTCAAGGATGTCGTCACTCATCGCAAGCGTAAGACCTTTGAAGAAGCCCACGGCAAGTCTGGGTTTAGCATGGGCGCAGCCGATGACACTGGCGCGGTCGAGATTTTAGTGACAGGTGATGCCATGGGCTCGAACTATAAGGTGCGAGACAACCAAATTTGCCTCGTCAGTCGCGTCATGGGACGCATTGGTTTTGTAATCAATCACCTCGATCACCTCGATACGGGCGAAGGCTATATCTCTTCGGCTTACAGCGCTGTATTTCGCAATCCTCAGACCGATGAGATCGTGCGTCAAGCCAAGTTTGAGGATATCTATGAAAAGCTGGGTAACTATTACGTTATGACCAAGCAAATTGTGCATTCTAACGAACAAGGTCAACAAAAAACCTACGAAATCGTATTTAGCGATATCCAATTGCTCTAGGGAATTGCCCCTACCCCAACTTCCCACAGGGTAGGGGGAAACTTAAATCCTCCCCCTTTGCAAGGGGGAGTTAGAGGGGGTAAAAGTAGAGATTTATACGAGATACTGGACTTCTAAAACATCCCCTAACCCTCCCCTTGCCCTAGACACGAAGCAACTTCCCGCAGGGGAGGGAACAAGACTTTCGTAGCCGCGATCGCCTATGCAGACCGATTTAAAACAACTTGAGATTTCGGAAACAGCGCTACAAACCCTGACAGGTGTGCCAAGAACTCTGTCTCGTTCGTCCAATGCGCGATCGCAAGAAGATCGGAAGTTGCTCAAATTTACGATCGTGGCTGCCTCCATCGCAGCGCTGATTGCTTTACTAAGTTCTCTTTGTTATTTCGTTCCCAACTTTCGCATTCCTGCTGCCGTCTTTGCCTTTTGCCTTTTGTTTGGTGCATCTTGCTTGGCAATGGAAATGGCAGAATTGGCATTGATCGGTTTTGCCTTTGCCTTAGCCGCAGGAGCCTATGCGATCTATACCCTTACCGCAGTTTCTTTGCAGATCGTTTTGTTGAGTGTCGCGATCGCAGGGGCTATGGCGCTAGGCGTAGCCGTCTTAATCCAAGTAATTCCATTGGGATTTTCTAAAAACCGCAACTATGGAAATCCCAAACCATCGAGATCTCTGGCGCGTCTCTATGGCGAAGTTGATAAATACAATAAGGTAATTCGGGATATCCATGTTTTTGACCAACTGGAAGCCGCAGGAAATCCCATTCGCTTACACGATCGCGAATCTGTGCTCTCTGCCCTCAAAATTACCCATGGCGATCTGGTGCGCGCCTTAAAAACTGAAAAAATTCTACGAGAAAATCCTGACTTTAATCCCGAACAATTTGCGATTGACTTGAACGCGTTTCATGCCATTCAAGTCAGCGAGCAAGCAGGTGAATACGGACAGTTCTTTGATACCACCATGCAGATAGCGATCGCTGTACAAAAAACCATGCGAGATCTGCAAAAACACCCCTAACCCTCCTAAATTTAAAGTCAGTGGGCTGTATTAGCATCTAGAATCTTTGGCGATCGCATCGTTTTCAATAAGATCGTTCAACTTACTTATGGCGAATGTAGTCATAAATTCCTACATATTGTTCGCCAGGATGGTTCCACGAATAGTCATATTCCATTCCCTGTTTTACTAATTTTTGGAACTCTTCGGGTTCCTTTGCCCATAGGTCTAGGGCGCGGCTCATTGCTGACTCTAGGGCTTGATAGTCAGATTGATAAAAGACAAACCCATTCCGTTCTTCTAGGGGCTTATTTTGATCGTAGTCGCGATCGAAGACTGTATTGACTAGACCACCCACACCGCGCACAATCGGAACCGTACCATAGCGTAAGCTAATTACCTGAGTCAGACCGCAGGGTTCGTAGTTACTAGGCACGACGATCATATCCGCGCCAGCATAAATCAGGTGCGAAAGTTCCTCGTTAAATCCTAATTCCAAATGGCAGTCGGGATTGTTGTTTAAATGCTGTTTCTCATGCCAGAACTTAGAATTAATCGCTGCTTCAGTCGCGGAACCTAAGAGAACAAACTGCGCACCTTTATGCAGCGCATAATAGATAGCATGATGAACTAAATGTACGCCCTTTTGATTGTCTAGGCGACCGATATAGCAAATCAGCGGCTTATCTGAATCCCGTAACAATAGTCTTTCCCGTAGCGCCTTTTTATCCTTGGCTTTCCCCTCTAAATCATCCTTGTTGTAAAAGCCTGGAATATAGCGATCGGACTCAGGATTCCACAGGTTGTAGTCAATGCCATTGAGCACACCCCCAAATTTGCTCTGATGCACTTCCAAAATTCGCCCTAGTCCGCAGCCAATGTCAGAGAAGCGAGCTTCCCACGCATGGTGAGGTGAAACCGTATTCACAAAATTGGAGTAGACGATTCCCCCTTTCATGAAATTGATTGCCCCTGGATGAAAATCATCTACGAGGCGATCGCGACTGTAGTAGTAGGCATCATTATTGAGTCCTGTAGCCCGCAGCACATCTGGACCAGCCATCCCTTGGTGTTTAAAATTGTGAATGGTATAGACCACGCGCTGCGTCCCCATACCGTGAAACTTGTACATTTCAAACAGCATGACTGGAACTAAGCCCGTCTGCCAGTCATGGCAGTGAAGTATATCGGGACGCTTATTGCTTTGCAGCAGAAACTCTAGGGCAGCTTTACTAAAAAAAGCAAAGCGCATATTGTCATCATTCGCACCGTAATAAATGCCTCGATTGAAAAAATTATCGCCAGAATGAGGCTCGATAAAGAAACATAGTTGCCCATGCACCCAGCCACAATAAACCGAGCAGTGAATTGTGCCACCGTACCAGGGCACCCACAGATCGCGATAGGCATCATGCATGCCCCAAACATGGTCATAGCGCATACAGTCGTATTTAGGTAATATCACCTCGACCGCATGACCGCGTACTTCTAGCTCTCGACTGAGTCCATAAACTACATCACCTAGCCCCCCAGCTTTAATGACAGGAGCACACTCTGAAGCTATTTGTACAATGTACATAATCCGTTGAATTAAAAAAGTTGATTTTTTATCATTTAAGCAGGAAACGCATCCCCTTGTTGCGATGAGTCTATGTTTACAGAGCTTATCAATATCAGCTTGCTTTCTATTGCATTGCTGCTACTATGTGTGCATTAATAATGCCACCTCAATTTCACCTCACATTTTAGGTAGTTACAGTGCAGCTTCCACCTCTCCCTGAAATCAACCATCCCAAGGTACAAGCTCTGTTTCAGAAGAGCGATCAAGAGCTTGTGACACTATTTCAGCGTCACCCTGACGCAGGTCAATATTTTGCTGCGGTTTTCTGCCGCTATGGACAGGTACTCTATACCTTGATGAGTACGGCAACGCGATCGCCCGTGCAGTCAGACTATCTGTTCGTCAAGACTTGGGAGTATATCTACCATGAGATGCGATCGCTAGACCTGCGGGCTGTAACTCCTAAAATATCGTTGCAGAGTTGGCTGATCAATATTGCAGCGATGATGATCAACCGTGTCGATCTACCTCTAGTAGAAGACATTCAGTACTCGCTTACCGAAACACCACCCGTGCTATGGTGCTATCTCAATCAAGCCCTGAATCAATTAGCTGGCAATTTACGTCTTGTATTGCTGTTGTCCCAAACGTTTAAATGGAGCCCCGCCCGTATCGCGGCATATTTGCAAGCTGAAGGAGAAAATGTATCGGCAAACGATACGAGACAGTTACTGAACGAAGCATACCAAGCCCTTGATGAAGCGCTACCTGAAGATATTCGAGAGATTTATTTAGCAAAAACCCTAGTTACTGCGTGAGGCAACGACTTATGCAAACCCTTAGTCCCAATATTACATCTAGAGCTACTGAGCCTTCTGAAGACGAAGACCTTCCCTCGATTGCCAAGTCTTCTGTACTCCAAGCTGCATTGAGTGGATTGGATGCCAATCTCAATGATGAACTGGAGCGTTATCGCCATTGGCAGGCAAATGGACAGAGCTATTCTTATTTGAATCCGTTTAGACCGTCAGGTAAGTCATCTGCATGGTCACCGGTGCGTGGAGATGGGCATAAGGACGATCGGTATGAGAATGCCACCTTGCCAACCATTCCAATGAATCCAAGTAAATCACCGATCAGAACCGATGCCAGTGCAGCAATCAGAGAGCTACAGTTACCCCTAAATCAAAAGGTCGCTGACGACTCACCTCGTCCCTTTTCCTATACAGATGCTACGCAGCCAGATGCTTTTGCTTACAAAGCAAGCTATGGCTCTGCCCACCCTAGTATGAATGCAGCAAATGTCACGGCAAACACCAGTGCTAGAACGGTCAATGATGAGGAGTTGTTGCGAGATATCTCCAATAGTTATCAGGAACAAGACGAGTATGTTGAGCCGTCAGTAGTCCCTCAGACACCAGAAACGAATATATTTAGCAGCTTGATGAACCCAGTGGGCATCATCTCTTTGATGCTACTCCTAGTTTCTAGTGCGCTGATCGGCTTTTTAATTGTCGATCCCTCTGGACTGGTAAGGCTGTTAAAGCACGAGCAAAAGAATAATCAATCTTCAGCACTATCCGATCCAAACAGCGATGTCAGCATTAGCGCGCAAAATCGAGAACCTTCTCTGAGTGTGCCAAATTCTGGACTTTCTACTGACAAAAATGGTTTAGTTCCTTTTGTTCCGTTGCCTGGAAGCCAATCAGGGCAGACAAATTCGAGTTTTACCAGTACTTCGCCTAATGCTGTGTTAGGCAATACAAAACCTTCGACTTCTGTGCCTTTGCGATCGCTCCCGAATGCTAATCTCAGTAGTAGTAGCTTACCTCCAGTGTCCTCTAGCTACGAAACGCCTAGAGCTTTGCGACCTGTAGAGTCTTATTTAGAACCAGTTCCACAACCAACGACTCGCAGCAGACCACAACAAACTTCTCGTCCAGTAGCTCAGCCAACGACCAGACCTAGCTCTAATGTTGCCGTGCGAAACGTGCCAACCCCAGCGCCCGTTCAGACCTCTGCACCCAATGTAGAGACCTCTGTACCGAGTACATTCCCTCCCGTGAAATACTCGGCACCGATCTCTTCGGTTTCTACTGCCAATAGTGGAAGTAACTATCGGGTTGTAGTTGATGGGAGTTACGCATCGAAAGTACAGCAAGTTGAAAAGGATGCCTTTGTGCGCTCTGATGGTCAAACCCAAGTTGGCGCTTATCAAGATGTCAATGCTGCTCGTCAACGCGCCGAACAATTGCGTCGTCAGGGCATTCCTGCCAGAGTTAACTGATGTTAGATTCTTGCCATTAAATGCAATTACTCTTTGATGCGATCGCTTGTGGTGTGCTAGCTGCCTTGACTTGGGCAGGTTTAGTTTGGATGTCGCCTGCTCAGCCCATTCAGCAAAGACTCGGATGGTTACAGGGAATTGGCTCGGTCGCGATCGCCAATCTAGCACTCTGGCTGATATTGGTAGGAATTGGCTCGAAGCTGATTCCTGTCTGGGTAATTGTATTGTTTGGATTTAATGCCCTAATTGGCAAGTTGGTATTCCCTTATTTCGGAAATATTCAAATTCCCACGCTGTGGTCGGTCGTCATTCATCCTGCGGCGATCGCTCTGATTGTTGTTCTGCTAGGCGGTGCTTTGGGCGCATTTTAGGAAAGCGTACGAATATTCCACAGGGGACTGGCACAGGGAAACTAGCTATTCTCAGCATCTTCTCTTAGATCGGTGGTTTGCCCCCAGATGATCTGCTCGTGGGTGTAAACGACCATACCGGGTTGTGCGCCATTGGGTTTATGCACGTACTTAGGTTCTGTGAAAACAACTGGGACGAGATCGCTTTGGCGGGCACGGCTATGATAAGCAGCTAGATTAGCAGCAGCCTGTAGATCTTGACTTTCGGCTTCTGTACCTGGTTGCAGTCGCAGCAAGACATGACTTCCTGGAATTTCTTGACTGTGAAACCATAGATCGTAGTTCGTCGCAACTCGAAACGCGAGTAGATCGTTTTGATAGTTATTGCGCCCCACCCAAATTTCAAAACCACTGGGACTTTTGTATCGATAGCAGTTGGGTAGCTCGTCTCTTTTGCCCTTACTAGTCTTTGCTTTACCTTTGCCAGACTTACTCGATCTTGCTTGAGAATTTTGATAATTTCTAGCATTGTTTCTGGAATTGCCGTTGCCCGTACCCGACTCATTTGATTGCCTATTCGCTCCTTTTAAATAGCCCTGTTGCCCTAGCTCTAGTTTGATTTCCTGTAATGCCACCAGATCGTCTAAATCTCTGGGGTCAAGCAAAGCCACGGACGTAGAGACCTGTTCGAGATAGTAAATTTCTTGTAGGGCACTGCTGAGATGGGGTGCGATCGCCTCTTTGGCACGTTTGCGTTTTTGGTGTTGTTTGTAAAGTACTTGGGCATTTTGCACGGCATTCAGCGTCGGGTCGAGGGCGATCGCGACTAATTCTGAAGTCTGAAAATCGGGTAAAGCGATCGCTTTCATGCCAATTTGCCATTGCGATAAATTTGCCATCAGTAAATCGGCGCGATCTTTGAGTTGGTCGGCTTGGGCTGATTGGCGCAGTCGTTCCTCAAAATCATTAACTTTTACCTGCAATTTGGCAATTTGTCCGATCAGAATTTGGCTAATTTGCTGGTGCAGTTGTTGAAAGTTTGAGCGCTGGAGTTCTTGGCTGTAATAGCGATCGAGCAGAGCGTTAATGCCTTGGGGGGAGTCAAGAACGGTGCTGGCTGCGGAATTTTGTGCGGGAATTACGCTATAACTGCCCTTGGTATAGGTTGGCTGAAATTTTTTATGGGTTAAACACAATAGCCAGTGTTGCCAAGCTTGAAATAGGTTTTGCCAATCGGAAGCAGAGAGACTATCAGTAGATTTTTCTGCCTCCGAATTAGGAATACCCGCATCAGTTAACAGCGATCGCACTAGGGCCGAACTCACGCCTCTGTAATTTGTCAATAGACTGCGTTTGATCGATTGGGGAATGAGTGTTAGGCGATCGCGCCATTGCTCAAAGGGTTCATCTAAGCTGGGAATCGTTTCCAATAAAGCAGGGGGCAATGCATAGACATCCCCAGTTTGAATCGGACGTACCCTAGATTGTTTAGCGCTCACCTGATGGGCAGCCGTGACGATCGCATTCTCAGCATTGACAAAAATGGCGTTGCTATATTTGCCCATCACCTCTAGATACAGATGCCACAAAACTTCGCTATCAGGACGTTTGGCAAACTGTAGATCGATGACCCGTTCCCAATCGCTCACAGGTTTAATCGCCACCAGTGCTAAACCAGAGACTTGATGCCAAATTTGTTGGCTAAAAGTAAATGTATCTGGCTCGGAGGGAGGCGATGCGGTCAAATGTAGTCTTGCTGCCTGTGGATGCCAAGATAACAACAGCCACAATTTTTGCTTGAGCGTGCGCAGAGAAAGATAAATGGTATAGCGATCGCTCTGGTGTACTTGCTCTAACCTAGCAGGCAGACAGCACTCAGATATCTCGTGGCAAATTGCCACAAGTGTGGTTAAGTCAACAGGCTGCATTGTGGTGAAGTTAGATCGTAAACATAATTGAGCGTTAGCAAATACCGCCATAAATTCCTAGTTTTTTGGCAGCTACAACCTAAGTTTATTAGAGAAAATTGAGATTCAGACCCAAATCTTAATAAATAAGGCAATGTCTCAGAAAATCTAAACTAAACAATATAAGGGTAATCCCCCTATGGTTACCCTAGACACACTGGGCAGTAACAACAGGAGAACTACCCCTTGATATGTTTATATGTTAGAAATCTCCTAAGAACTCAACAGATCGAGCCTCTATCTTTCATATGCTTATCTACATACGATTTACATATTCACAGATTCGCTGCTTACTTCTCTGCGTCAGGTCGTGGATGGATTTGTTCAGATTCTGGGCAGTCCTCCGATACAAGAATATCGGCAGAAGCCACATTGATTTTTGGCACAGAAGAGAGTCTTTGCGTTACTGCTCCAATACTTTCTAGCCTTACCATTTCTTCCCAAGAGCAAACCTCTTCTTCATCTTCAGTTTCGTAGCGAAGGGTAACTACATCTCCTTCGATGTCTAGTATTTTCGCTCGCTCTAGCCAACGTCCTTGATCCCTCAGATAAATCCACACATCGCTCTTGGCTTCGCAGAGTTGATAAATCTTGCGATGTAGCATTTCGCTTCGTTCCTCTGGGTTACATTGCGTTTTAAGATTTAGAGAATACCATCTACAAGTTATTTGTGTTAGGTATGGCATCTAAACTTTTACCATTGTAATAGACTGAGTAGAAATTTTGTGATCCCCTGTACCAAATCCTAGGTAATTAGTACCAAAATCGCATTTTTGTTTGGATAAACATGAGGATTTCAGGAGCAATTCATATCATTCTCAAGAAATGATGCAGCGCATCTTTTTTAAGACCGTACAGAGCGTGGAACCTAAGGCTCGATCTGCTGAAAATTCAAGAGAAATTGGGTCGAATTTAAATCAAGCGTTAATTCACTTGAAATTGGTATTAGCTATGGGAAATCTAAATCTTACTTTCATCCATAGTCATTCCCTGCGTTAACGATGCCGCCAAGCATGCCAAGCACCCGTTTGCCAAATCGTCGTACCAACACCAATCAGACATAGTAGCGGCGTTAGCCAGTCCCCCCATTGCACATACAAGGTTTGGGTTTGTCGCAGATAAACAGTCTCGGCATGATGCTCAAAGGTATTGATTCCTGAAATCCAGATCGTGCGACCGTTGGGGTCAATAAATGCCGAGTAACCCGTATTGGTTGCTCTTACTGCCCAGCGATCGCTCTCGACTGCCCTTGCGACATCTTGGGCGTAGTGTTGTGCTGTCATCACTTCGGTAAAGTGGGCGTTATTAGACGCAGTAAGAATTAACTGTCCACCAGCGGCAGTTTGATAGCGAAAATGAGCAGGATAGGCAGATTCATAGCAAATTCCCACTGTAAAACGCCCCCAAGGCGTATCGACCAACTGATCGGTAGCCCCTGCTTCGACTTCACCACGCAGCGGCGATAGGCGCTGAATTAAACCGCCAAGAATCGCTTTAAACGGAATATATTCGCCGATGGGGACGAGTCGCACTTTATCAAACTGGCTGAAAATTTTTCCCGATCCATCAATCAAAAATAGGCTGTTGGTATAGTCGTAGGCATTTTCGGGATTAGGTTTGCGCGAATGACCAAAGGCTCCTAACCATGTAAATACGCGATGGTTTGCCACCGAGCGATCGAAGATGGCACGCCGACTATCTGGATCGGGATAGAGAAACGGTACGGCGGTTTCTGGTGTCACCACCATCTCTACACCCTCTTTTACCAATTGCTCGTAACCATTGGTGTAATTGTTCACGGCAATCAGCGTGCCTTTATATTTGAGCGTATTGGGAATATTGCCCTGAATGATTCCTGATTTAATCGCTCTGCCATTTTCCGCTGCTACCCGTTCGGGATTCATCTCCCATAGTCCATAGACCATCATTGCGGCAAGCATTACACCAGCAGCGATCGCGTATCGCCAAGCAATCATTCCTCTTGCCTTCAGCACAAAAGTTTGGCGGTAAGAGTTCTTTGCAGAAATGCGTTGTCTTTGCAGCCATGCCTCTGCCCACAGCCCGTTTACTGCAACGATCGCGGCAGTAAGCGTTTGTTGCCCCGAAAGCCGACTGACTTGCAGCAGTAAAAGATCGTGAGGACTTTGGGTATAGCCTAATGCAGTCCAGTAAAGGGGGCCCCAACTCCAAATCGTTTCCAACGCACATAAGAGAGCGCATCCCACAATTACCCGTCCCGTTACATTCAATTTGGGGGTGAACCATGCCATTCCCCCTGCCCACAGCCCTGACATCACCATGCCCCATGCGGTGATGATTAGCCACACTGCCGCCGCGATCGCCAAACTATTCCACCAAGATACGCCATCGATCCAGGTCATAGGATGAATGCCCGTAATCCAAAATAGCGACATGCCGTGATAAAAAAATCCCCAAGTTGCGCCCATGGCGATCGCCCCACGGATCTTGAGTTTTTGCGTGAGTATCCATAAAGGAACCAGTCCAACCCAAGCTAATATCCAGCAGCTATAGGGATCGGGAGCCAAACCCATGCATATTCCAGCGATCGCTGCGGTTATCAAATTGCGGAGAAGTTGCATACAAGGTCAAGAGGAATATAGATTTGGCTTTGTGCCAGTCTAGCAAGGATAAATCTATACTCCCAAGATTCGATGAATCAAGTAGAAAAAGCACTGGAACCTATTTTCCCCCTTCCAGTACTCAAAAATCTGTGTTGAAAAGCGATCGTAAATTTGGAATTTCCCGAGTTTAAGAATAAAAATGCTCGCTACAGGTTTCCATAAAGCTTTTCTGATAAAGGATCTGATAGAGGATTTGAGTAGCTTCACGCTATTATTCTCAACTCTATTATTCTCAGGCTTTGGAAGGCTCTTGTCAGTTACTAATGGTTAGCAGTAGGTTACTCACAAGTTATCTAAATGTTATTCGTTGAAGTTGTTGAAGTTGCAGCGATTCAATGGTGAAACTCGTAGTGCGATGTGTATCGCACTACGAGAAAATCTGATGAAGCCCTATTAAAGAATTTCTGTCGTTTTTCAAAGGAGGAGACTAAGCCGTGAGGACTCCAAGCGCAGTCTGTTTGGGCAATATTTGCAGTAGATCGAGTTTAGCGCAATAGGCAATATCAGCTGCACAGTTGAGGCGAAGGAGGCGACGACCGTGACTGGCTTGGCAAAAAAGCTCTTCTAGGCGATCGCGCCAAGTTTGATAGAGGGTCAGGGCAGCAATCGCTTCATCATTTCCCCACTCACATTCCCCCTCTAGACCCGCAGCGATCGCGCCTGCACATGCCGTGTCTTCTAAGGAATAACTACCTTCCCAGCCTGACCCCACCACCCAAATCGTTTCGGGCTTTGCTTGTTTGAGATAGCTGACCACTGAGCCGAGGTTAATCATGGCACAGGCAAGAACTACTGGCACGTCTTGTACCCTCTGTAGCGATCGGGTGCCATTGGTGGTACTCATAAAAATACGTTTGCCTTTGACCACATCGGCAGTATAGTCAAACGGTGAATTACCAAGATCGAAACCTTCTACCATACCGCCTCCCCTTTCAGCCGATCGCAATCTTAGTTCTGCTGGGTGTAATTCACTCGTGCGGATTAATGCATCGAGATCGGCAAACACCTGCACTGCTTCAGCGCCTGCAGCAAGGGCAGTGGCAATCGTGGTTGTGGCTCTGAGTACATCAACAGCGATCGCACAATCAGGGAGCACGCCCTCTGGCGTGAGTTCAGGGGTATGGAAAACAGATAGTTTCATTAGTTGGGTTATGAATAATCAGAATCTTAATTATCGTAGATAGGTCTAACTTTTAAACCCGAATCTCTAGACATTCTCAGGGTTTTCTCTGAGCTTAGTCTGGATACAAGACCTAAAAAAAATAAGTATTTTCACCGATCAAAAAAAAGCACAAACCCTGATGGGAATAAGCTTTAATAGATACAAGGGTGCAGCGAATAACTGATTTGGAAAATTGTAATGGGAATTGCGCGGCGGCGGTTCTTACAGGGTGGTTTGGTGAGTCTCATCGGAGGACAACTAGTTTTTGGTCGTCAGGCTGTATGGGCTGCGGATCGGTATGCGCAAAAATTAGCGCAACCCCATAAACGAAAACTGGCTTTGTTAATCGGCATCAACCAATACGATGCCAAAGGCGACTGGCTGCCTTTAACGGGCTGTGTTACGGATGTAGAGCTACAAAAAGAGCTGTTGATTCATCGCTTTGGCTTTGATAGTAAAGATATCTTGACACTGACAGATCGACAGGCCACGGGACAAGCGATCGCAGAGGCAGTCGCAGAACACTTGATCGGTCAAACACTACCTGGTGATTTGGTGGTCATGCACTTTAGCGGTCATGGTTCGCGGCTTGGCAAGCAAAACACCCTTGTCCCGATCGATAGTGGCTTGCCTAGTGCGGGTGAGCTGATTCATGACATTACAGAGGCAACTTTAACTAGCTGGCAACAAGCGATCGCTACCGATCAGATCGTCACAATTCTCGATACAGGCTACAACTATCCAGGCACCCCCGTAGTCGGCAACTTTCGCATTCGCGCTCGTCCTGGTAAACGCGATTGGCAGCCCAGTGCCGCAGAGATAGCTTTGCAACAGGAATTTAGCCAGAAATTTGGTCAGAAAAAATCTGACGAGCAGTTAGGCATGATTCTGAGAGCGGCAAACAACGACGAACTTTGCGCCGATGCCCTTTGGTCAGGATTTAGCAGTGGTGTTTTTACCTATGCGCTTACACAGCAACTTTGGCAAATTACTCCCGCCACCTCTCTGCATGTCGTCTTGAATAATGTGGTCAACACGCTGGCTCAAAAAGCCTTTCGACCCGAGGAAATTAATCTTGACAAGCAAATGGAGTCCCATGTTGAGGGAAATCTTCCGAAGGCAGAAGAGAATAAACCCACCCACAAATTTGGCAAACAAGATTTTAGCCTGTTAGCAACCAGCCTCCCAACTCCCGCACTGAGTCCTAGCGCTGATGGCGTAATTCGATCCACAACCCCCGATCGCAAAACGGGTGAAACTTGGTTAGCTGGACTGCCGATTTCCTCGATTGGCTACTATGGGGTCGGTTCGGTCCTGGCTGTAGCTCCCGATCGCGATCCTTCTGACATGAAACCTAGTAACGCCAATCATCTCGTACAGGTGCGATCGCACAACGGCTTAACTGCCAAAGTTGAAGTTATGGATACCTCCCTCAGACTTGAATCGGGGCAGCTCCTACAAGAGCAAATTCGTGCCCTACCACGAAACTTGGGGCTAACGATCGCTTTAGATTTGAGCTTGAGTAAAATTGAGCGCATTGATGCCACCAGTGCGATCTCGGCGATGCCTAGTATGCTTGGGTTCAACGCCACCGAACAATGTGCTGACTGTTTGTTTGGGGCTGAGTCTACAAGTTATGGACTATTCACCGTGGGGCGCAGTCCCATCCTCGGCTCATTTGGGTCTGTAGGCGAATCTGTAGGTGCGGCGATTAAACGCTTACAGCCTTTATTTGAAGGATTACTGGCAGCTAAGCTAATTCGCCTTACCGCTAATCAAGCATCCTCTTGTCTAGGTTTAAGAGCAACCATGTCGGCAGAAGTGGGGCAAGAATTGCAGCCAAAAATCTTAGGCAGTAAAGTGACCGATCGCGCCAGTGAATCTGCCCCCAAATTACAAGACAGCATCAGTTCGACTTGGCAAAAGTCTTTGGCCATTGGCGATCGCCTTGCCTGCCACCTAGAAAACCTCACCGATCGCCCCCTATATGTCCGCATCTTTAGCTTCGATCCTAGGGGCAAAGTGCTTACCCCCAGTTTTGTCACCAGCCCCTACGCCAGTGACGGCATCATTCAGCCCAAAGAAACCTTAGTAGTTCCGCAGCCTAATGCCCCCTTTAATTGGGTTGTTTCAGCGCCTCAAGGCATGGTGGATGTACAGGTGGTTGTCAGCCATTCACCGCTATCTCAAACCTCGCTTGTGCTAGAAAGCTCGATGCGGCAAGCATCTTCGCCGACAGGAATGATGGTGATTTCAGATCCGTTAAAAGTGGCACAGGCATTACTCTTAGATTTGCACCAAGCAGGTCAAGCCTCTCTAACGGCTAACAGTGAAGATCTCTGGATGCTCGACGTGAGTCGATGGGCAACTTTAGGCTTTTCGTATCATGTGGCTTAGTTAGATAAACACCCCTTAACGACCTCTTAATCCCTGATATATTGGAATTTCCTATCGCAAAGCCACTATATGATTACACTTTGCAATTATATTAGCGATTGCAATGGAATAAGAAGCAAAATGATCGAAAACTCATCAATTTCCTCAAAGGAATAAGTTGCTTAAACCCATGTAGGACAAGGATCTTGTCGCCTTTTATTCACTTGGATTGCTCAGATAACAATCTGCTATACCTCCCGATGGAAATTTTTTCTATTTTTTACTTTAGATTCCAAGAGCGATATGATGCGATCGCATACCCAAATATCGTAACTAGGTGAACCTGAGATAAACTTTGTCTTTCTATAAGTCCAAGGTGATACAGGTAATTCCCTAGATACAACTTCGCAATTTTGAGAGGATCATTACACACATGGCTACATACAAGGTAAGACTGATTAACGAAGCTGAAGGTTTAGATAAAACTATCGATGTACCTTCAGACGAGTACATTCTCGATGTCGCTGAAGCACAAGGAATTGATTTACCCTACTCCTGCCGTGCTGGTGCTTGCTCCTCCTGTGCAGGCAAGATCGTCAAAGGTGAAATCGATCAATCTGACCAATCTTTCTTGGATGATGAGCAAATTGAAGCAGGTTATGCCTTGCTATGCGTAACCTACCCTCAGTCCGATCTAGAGGTAATCACTCATCAAGAAGAAGCTCTGTACTAATACTTTGTACTAATACATAGACGATTTAGATTCGATTGAGATTACTCCGATCTTGTGTGAGGTCGGAGTTTTTGCTTGAAAATATTATTCCAGATAGTATGGAATGCTAATGAGACAGGTGGTAAGAGAACCGCTATACTGATGACTTTGAATTTAGAGGGATTGTAGAGACCATATCCCCTGCCGTTTATGTATGAGATGGGAAGCGAGAAGATTGCCTGAATCAAGCCCTAATTTAAATTCAAACCCCGATCTAAGTCTTAGTTCTGACAACCATGACGAGACAGGTGATTTGGGTGCTGTTCCTGAGTCAAGCGATGAGCTAGTTGAGGAAAATCTAAACGAAGACACTCGCGAAGATACGCTGATAGAGCCTGAGCCCAGTCAGACCAAACCGCAGCGATCGCTGCTCAGTATCGCCACCATTGTCGCTTTTGCGACGCTCCTAAGTAAGGTTGTGGGGTTGCTACGTCAAATGGCGATTGCGGCTGCCTTTGGCGTAGGAGTTGCTGTTGATGCGTACAACTATGCCTATGTGATTCCGGGCTTTTTGCTAATTCTCTTGGGAGGGATCAATGGTCCTTTTCATAGTGCGATCGTCAGCGTCCTTTCTAAGCGCAAACCCGAAGAAGCTGCTCCCCTCGTTGAAACGATTAACTCGATCGTTGGGCTGATTTTGTTGGTTGTGAGTATTTTGCTATTTGTTTTTGCGGAACCATTGATCGATTTAGTCGCTCCTGGTTTGGGTAAAACTGACTTGGGGCAAACTACGAGATTGGTCGCGATCGAGCAATTTCGGATTATGGCACCGATGGCGATGCTGTCAGGTCTGATCGGAATTGGGTTCGGTACGCTCAACGCCGCAAATCAATTTTGGCTACCTTCGATTAGCCCTTTGCTCTCAAGTGTGGCTGTTTTGATTGGTTTGGGTGGCTTGGCGATCGCATTGGGAAAAAATATTATCGACCCTCAATATGCGCGTTTGGGTGGGCAAATTCTCGCTTACAGCACGGTAGCAGGCGCAGTTTTGCAGTGGTTAGCACAGGTTCCAGCACAATGGAAATCGGGCTTAGGAGGACTGCGCTTCCGCCTAGATATTCATCAACCAGGGGTACGCGAGATCTTTAAGATCATGGGGCCTGCGACATTTTCATCGGGCATGATGCAAATTAATGTCTATACAGATTTATTTTTTGCATCTTACATTCCTCAAGCCGCTTCTGCACTGGGTTATGCTGGCTTGCTCGTGCAGACTCCCCTAGGCATTATTTCCAATGTAATTCTTGTCCCCCTATTTCCCATCTTTTCTCGGCTTGCTGAGCCCGAAAATTGGCAACAGCTCAAACTCCGCATTCGTCAAGGACTGGTGTTGACGGGTATTACGATGCTGCCGCTCAGTGCCTTGATGATAGTACTGGCAAGACCAATTGTTAGCCTTGTCTACGAGCGCTATGCCTTTAACCAATCAGCCTCTGAGATTGTGGCAGCCGTTCTTGTTGCTTATAGTATTGGCATGTTTGCCTATCTAGGTCGCGATGTCTTGGTACGAGTGTTTTATGCCCTTGGGGATGGAAACACACCTTTTCGTATCAGTATTGTGAATATCTTTTTGAATGGTTTATTTGATTACCTATTTGTAGACCGATTTGGTGCGCCTGGTTTGGTACTAGCAACGGTTGCGGTCAATGTTTTATCGATGGTGGCATTGCTGTGGTGCTTAGATCGCAAGATCGATGGCTTACCTTGGCGCGATTGGAGTATTCCTCTGATGGGATTAACGCTAGCAAGCGCGATCGCTGGGGTAGCGAGTTGGGTCGTGCTCGTAGGGCTACAAAATTTCTGGGTCAATCAAGGTTTTGGGGTTAAGTTTGCAGAGCTTTGTCTATCTAGTGGTATCGGTTTAGGTGTATTTGGGCTGATTACCCTACAGCTAAAGTTACCTGAAGTTGATGGCGCGATCGCCCAAGTCAAAAAACGTTTAGGACGCTTTGGGTGAGATCTTCGCGAAATCTACCCATGTTTTCAAAAAGAATGATATTGACTTTCGTGGATTAAACAAAACCCTTAACAAACACGTAATTAATCAAGCCGTTCACAGTTTGATCGAGACGCTATACTATCTTTAGGATTGCTTTAAGAAAGCAGGGTTGACGTGTGATTAAATCTAATCGGCAGGCTCGGTTAAGGTCTTTGACCACTACCAATTAAGAACGGAAACCGAAACTGCAAATTAAGCCTCAAGGCAAAAAATGCAAGCAAAACTAAAAGCTAAACCTAAAAGCTAAGACCCAAGCCAAGACTAATGAATAACCCAACTCCCTACGAGAGATTAGGAATAACGGAAGATGCCTCTTTTGAAGAAGTGAGAGATGCACGCGATCGCTTACTTGGCGAACTAGATGGTGATGAATCACAACAGGAACTCATTGAGGCTGCCTATGATGCTGTACTGATGGATCGTCTACGCGCGAGACAGGAAGGCAAGATTAAAGTGCCCGATCGGATTCGTTTTCCTGAGAGATTGTCCTCCAATTTACCACTTACGGTTCAAGCTAGTCCCCCAAAAGGTACGCCTGCTTGGCTTTCTCGCCTCATCGATCAACCTACTCGCAAAGAACTTCTGATTTCATTAGGGGTGTTTGCAGGTTTGGCAATGCTTAGTGCCTTATTGCCTACTGCCTCAACAACATGGCTAGCATTGGGTTTACTCGCTAGTATTTATCTAGTGACGCGTAAAGAAAATCGCTTTGGGCGAGCTTTGTTGATTGCATTTGTAGGGATCGCTGTAGGCATCGTATTGGCAGCATTGTTAGATCAAGTACTATTTTTATCGCGCCTTTCGGGTGGGACTTTTCCTGGTTCTTTGACGATGATGGTGATTTTGCTAGTTATGTGGCTGTTTACTTCTTTCTTTCGCTAGATATTTGCAAGGGATCAATTGCTGATAGTAAATGCAGCTTCAAGGTAGCTCTGTAAATCGATGCAATCTCTTTGATATCTCACCAACGCTACATCAAATCGGCAGGGTAATGTTTCTAAATCTGGATGCTGTACTAGAAATTCGGTTGCAGCTTTGTATAATTTTTGCTGTTTGCGTAGCGTAATTGCCAACGCCCCATCGTGATCCCAGTTGCGATCGCGACGAGTTTTTACTTCTACAAAAATCAACCAGTGGCGATCGCGGGCAATAATATCGATTTCTCCCCAACGACACTTCCATTGCGTTGTGATTATCTGCCACCCATTTGCTTTGAGCAATGATGCAACAAAGGCTTCTCCCATGTTGCCAATACTTGTTGATGTCAAACTTTCTTTCACAGTTTGGTTGTATGCAACGATTATCTAGTATTTTCTCAAGATATCGATTCATAATATAGGTAGATAATTAAGAATATATCGCGCCACAATTAAACTGTTTTGTAATCGCAATGATGAAATTTACATCGATTCTGGGTTCTAAATTGCTCAAAATAGCCAAAATCATGATTGCTTTGAGCTGTCTGTTACTGATCTTCTTTATAAGCAGCGGAATTGATCGTAGTACAGCATTTGCAGACCAGTATGACAAAGAAATTCTAGCAGGTGCTGATTTTTCAAACAAAACATTGCAAGGTTCTCAGTTTAATAAAACTGACTTGCACAATGCGCTGTTTGTAAAATCCGATCTTAAGGGAGTCAGTCTATTTGGTGCAAACATGACCGGTGCAAACTTTACGGATGCAGATCTAAGATATAGCACCCTAGATACAGCCCGTATGAATGAAGCAAATCTAACCAATGCGCTGTTTGAGGGAGCATTTGTCTATGGCGCTAGTTTTGATGGAGCCATTATTGAGGGGGCAGACTTTACCGATGTAGACTTCCGTGAAAATGTTCGCCAAAAACTTTGCAAAGTTGCAAGTGGTAAAAATCCTGTGACGGGTCGGCTAACTCTTGAGACTTTAGAGTGCGATTTGTAACTTATAGGGATATAGGTAGCGATACAATTGAAAGGAATTGATAGGATTGTTAATTGTATATTGCTTTAATTAAGGAGCATAAATTAAATCACTTGAATTTTACGCAGCATGTTCTATTGCGCAGCATACCGTATTATTCCGAAAAAAAACTAAATTATTCGCTTAGATCTACTTTTTATCTCGAATGTTTAGTTTAGGTTTGCAGTTTGCAAAATTATTCGTTAGGTTTGATTAGGTTATATTCACTTATAGTTTTCTTAACCTTTGCCGCACCGCTCTTACCACCTAAATCACCTACTAATTATTCTACTTCTCCGTTTTGAGGTTTATTGACGCGCCGCGTATGCAGCCTAACAGTGCTTCCAATGACTTAACCAATGGTCGATTGCTGCAAAGAAGTTTGCTGCCTCAGACTCTACCAGTGTATTTGGGACTAGATATTGCTGCCGAAGTATGGACAGCAGTCGATCTTGGGGGTGACTATTATCAGTTTTTAGAACAGCCAGGCACCCTAGCTGTTGCGATCGCGGATTCATCGGGTAAATCTGTGGCGGGCGCAATTCATGCTGCCCTGTTTAAAGGTCAATTAGATGCCTACGCTCAGCAAGGTAGACTGCAAAACCCTGTCTCCATGCTGTCATCGCTCAATCAATTGCTCTGTAAAAGTCGAACCGAAGATGCCGTAGCACTCTGTTATGGGGCATTAGATTTGGGTACCTATGAGGTACATTTAGGAAATGCTGGCATTCCAGGCCCGATTATTTATCGGGCAGCAACCAACAAATGTGAAGAAGTCGTCAATCCAGCCATAGCGCTCGGCAGGTATGAAGATACACAATTTAAGGCAACCAAGCGATCGCTAGAAGAAGGAGACATTGTTGTATTTTGCAGCGATGGTTTGTTTGAGGCAGTCAGCCCAGATGGCGATGAATATGGCTCAGCCGGTCTTGATGGCATCTCACCCTTTAAAAAATCGCTGATTAGTTTGGCACATTTGCCTGCAAAAGAAATTTTGTCAGGTCTAAAAGTTGAGCTTGACCGATTTTCTGAGCGGGATGAGCCTGAAGATGATGTCTCGATTGTGGTGATTAAACTCGATCGCAAAGTTCAGTTGCAAGAGCTGAGAGATTGCCCCTATCAAGAGGCATTGCAAGCATGGGCAAGGTCAGAAGAACAGGATGTTTCAGCACTTTTACGAGGAAGTCGTTTAGCCGCAGCTTTAGCTTGGGCAGAGCTTCAACCCACCCTAGGCAAGCTAGATCAAGATTTTTTAGAAGCTAGTAAGCGCGTCAACGAAAAAGAACAATTAATCGCAGCAAGAGCAGCCGATGCAGATCGCCTCGAAAAGCTAAGCCACGACCTCGAAATTAGCCTCGAAACTGAGCGCCAACAACGCATTATTGCGGAAATGGGTGAAATCAACGAGCGCATTGTGGCAATGACGATTTCCTCAGAGGCGCTCTATTTATCCAATAATCATATTGAGGCCTTAATCGCAGGTGTGATCGGAGGGGTACAACTCAAACGTCTCGTCACCCAAGTTTCTGCTGAGAATTTAGCAAATCTAAAAGCCAATACACTAATTCGCTCAATCACCGCGTTAGAGCAGGTTGTCTATGGCATTCATGAATATAATCGCCTTGAGGGGCATGGTTTTTGGGTTAACCGTGTCTGTTACAGCCCGAATGGCAAGCTGATTGCTTCTGTCAGTAGCGATCGCAGTATCAAGATTTGGGGCTCAAACGGTAATTTGATCCAAACTTTACTGGGGCATAGTAACTGGGTAACCAGTGTTGCCTTTAGTCCCAGCGGTAAAATGATTGCTACAGCTAGCCGTGACAATATGGTTAAGTTATGGCAAATTGACGAAAAGACAGGGTTATTTTACGAGCAGCCTACCCAAACCTTAAAAGGGCATGAAGGCCCAGTCTTAGATGTTTGTTTTAGCCCAGACGGTGAAATCGTTGCCTCAGCTAGTGAAGATACAACGGTACGACTGTGGAAAACGAACGGTGTCCTCCTTCGCACGTTTAGAGGTGGGCATGAGCGTTGGGTCACTTGTGTCGCCTTCCATCCCAATGGCAAAAACTTAATTTCTGGTAGTGCCGATCGCTTGCTGATCATTTGGAATCTTCAAGGCGTAATCCAACGCAGGCTTAAAGGTCATGACAGTTTTGTGGAAAGTGTGTGCTTTGACCCACGCGGTCAAGCGATCGCTTCCGCCAGCCGCGATAAAACCGTCAAACTATGGGGAACCGATGGCGTTTTACTCAAAACCTTTTACGGGCATACAGACAAGGTTTGGGGAGTTTGCTTTAGTCCAGATGGCAAAACCCTTGCTTCAGCAGCTTGGGATCGAACCATTCGCGTTTGGGATATCGAACATGGCCTGATCAAAACCTTCAGCGGTCATGGGGATGTCGTCCAAAGTGTAGCCTTTAGCCCAGACGGCAAAAGCATTGCCTCTGCCAGTCGCGATACAACGGTTAAACTGTGGAATATTCGGGGTACACCCATCCGAAGACTTTTGGGGCATGCAGAGGAAGTTTCCTCTGTTGCCATTAGTCCAGACACAAAATTGATGGCTTCTGGCTGCAAAGACAAAACAATCAATCTTTGGAATGCCAATGGAACCTTAGCGGCAAAGCTTGAAGGTCATAACGATCGCGTTCATTGTGTCACCTTTAGCCCCAACTCTGAAACCCTCCTCTCTGCCAGTGGCGATGCCAGCATTCGCTTTTGGCGTAAAGATGGCTCGTTGATAGATACCCTCAGCGCTCACCGAGCCGCAGTCTATTGTGTTGCCTATCGTTGCGATGGACAGGTGTTTGCCTCTTGTAGTGCGGATAGTACTGTAAGAATTTGGACAGCAGAGGGTACATGGCTGCAAACCCTGAGCGGTCATAGCTCTGAAGTCTATAGTGTCTGCTTTAGTCCTGATGGCAGTATGTTGGCTTCGGTCAGTAAAGACAAAATCGTCAATATCTGGAGTTGGGATGGTGTTCTACTGAGAACTTTGGATGGACATAGTGCTGAAGTTTACACGGTCTGCTTTAGCCCCGACGGGCTGTTATTAGCCACAGGCAGTATGGATCAAAGTGTCAAGATCTGGAGTATTGACGGCACATTACTGAAAACTCTCAACGGACATAGTGCTGAAGTCACAAGCGTATGTTTTAGCCCTGATGGTAAAGCACTTGCTTCAGCAAGCGAAGATTCGCTCGTTCAGTTTTGGAGCGTTGATGGCACGCTACTAAGAACCTTTAACGGCCACAGAGGTCCTGTCAGGACTGTCAGCTTTAGTCCTAACGGTCGCATTCTTGTCTCTGCGGGTGAAGATGGTGGAATTGTGATGTGGAACCTCGATTTAGAGAATCTACTAATGCGCGGCTGCCAATGGCTACAAGAGTATTTACGCACGAGTGCAAACGTTTCTGAGGAAGATAAACGCAGTTGTCTTGGTGGTTGTGGCTGGTTGTATAAGTATTTGAAAGCTGGAACAAAATGATTTTCAGGTATCGGTTTTCAGGCATCGGTTTTCAGTTGTTCAAGAGCCTCCAGTAATGAGAGCTGTGAGCGATTTCTTCAGGAACAAAGGCTAAATACTCATTTGTTCCATTAACTCGATGGGTAAACCATCGGGGTCGGCAATGAAAGCCACTTTATAGGTACGATCGCCAATCGCTTGTTCTCTAAGGGGTAAGAGTAGTTTGAGTTTTCCTAAGGCGGATACTAAGCGTTCTAGTAGCGCCTCTAGGTTGTCCACATGAAAGGATAGGTGATAGTAGCCGACGTAATGCTCGTCGCCAAAGCAGTCGGGGGCGGGTTTGGGTTCGGGAATTTGGATTAGTTCTAAATGGGTTCCCGCACCTACCATCCAACAGGCAAGGGTGATGCCTGCGGTAAAGCGCGTTTCTACCTCAAAGCCCAGTTGCTCGTAAAAAGCGATCGCAGCAAAAATATCGGCAGTCCGAATCGATGTGTGATGGTGTTGCAACATAGAGGGATTCGTATTGTAGGGGCAAGGCATTCGGCAACAATTGCCTACCCTCAATATAAACCCATCTTCCGAATGCTTAGCCCTCTTACTTAGCTCTCTTACTTAGGAGTATGATCTGACTGGACAATAAACACAGATACCATGACGATACGAGTTGGAATTTTAGGATTTGGTGGCTTAGGACAAGCGGCAGCTAAAGTGTTAGCGGGTAAGCAAGAGATGACTTTAGTGGCAATATCCGATAAACAGGGATTTGCCTATGCCCCCAATGGGTTTGACATTGACGCAGCGATCGCCGCTTACAACCAAAAAGGCTCTGTCGGTTACTTAGAGCCATCAGGCGTACTCAGCCAAGATAGCATTGCAGAAGCGATCGCCGTGGCAAAGGATGTGGATGGTTATTTCTTAGCTCTGCCAAACCTCCCCAATACCTTTATGGCAAGTGTGGCAAAGCAGTTTATTCAAGCGGGTTGGCGAGGTGTATTGGTGGATGCGATCAAACGCACCAGTGCCGTAGAACAACTCATCGGGCTAGCGGCTGACTTAGAATCAACGGGCATCACCTATATGACAGGCTGTGGTGCAACCCCCGGTCTATTGACGGCAGCAGCTTCTGTAGCAGCTCAGAGTTTTGCCGAAGTGCATAAAGTCGAAATTACCTTTGGGGTTGGCATTGCTAACTGGTCGGCTTATCGCGCCACGATTCGCGAAGATATCGCTCATATGCCGGGCTACAGCGTCGAAATTGCCCAAGCCATGACCGATGCCGAGGTAGAGGCTTTGCTAGACAAAACCAATGGCGTGATTACCTTAGAGAATATGGAACATGCCGACGATATTTTGCTAGAGCGTTTGGGAATTTGCGATCGCGATCGCGTCACGGTCGGCGGTGTGGTCGATACCCGCAATCCTCAAAAGCCGCTCAGTACGAATATGAAACTGACAGGTCGCACGTTTGAGGGCAAAATTTCTACCCACACCTTCACACTTGGGGATGAAACCAGCATGGCAGCAAATGTCTGCGGGCCTGCGTTTGGTTATCTCAAAGCCGCCCATCAGTTCCGCCAACGCGGCATCTGTGGTTTATTCACGGCTGCTGAAGTTATGCCCCAGTTTGTTCGCTAATTCTTCGCCCCCTAACTCCCCCAGAATTGGGGGCTGGGGGCTGATCTGAACCATATTGAACGATCGGGGAAACCCATAGAGGATTGTCCATTCAGCAATTCGTTATGATAAATATAGTGAATCGCAGAATAGGAATAAGACAAAGTGCAGCAATTAGACCAAATTCAAGATACATCAGCGACCTTCTCGCCTGAATGCATTCGACGGGCAGAGGTCGCTTTACGCTGTGCCCCTTTTACGCTAAAGCTGCTGGCAGACATGGCAAAACAGGGAATCATGCTGCGCGCGATCGCTGGAACAGAGGGCATCAAGCACCAATATGCAACCCATCCCACCAATTTAATTAGCACTGAGAACTCTTTACTTTGGTTGATTCAAGTGGGGATCTTGCGCCGTGAGGTTGATGGACAGGGCATTACAGATAGCTTTCGGCTGACACCCCTAGGACATTACCTCCTCGATAAATGGAAAGAGCAAGCCCAATTTCCAAAGGCAACGATCGGCGATCGCTTGCAAAATCTGATCGCTCAACTTCAGCCCTCTCGCTTTTTCTAGAAGATTTTTTGTACCCGAAGTAATATCTATGAAAAAATTCCTCACTGCCAGTTTAATCTTTCTGAGCATGGCAACAGTTCCATTTCTTGCCAGTGAATCAAGCCGAGCACAGCCTCTTTTACCTCCTGACACACCGACTCAGATAATTCCGCTCAAAGGCGATCTCATTACCGTTCGGGTTATTAATAAAAGCAAGGATACGATTACTTTTCAGGCATTAGGGGATACTAGCCGTCGTTCTCTCAAGGGGAACACAAGCGTAACACTACGAAATCTCAAAGTTCCACTGTCTCTGGCGTTTTATTACCAAGATGTTAAAAGAAGCTACGTCCTCAAGACTGGATTGATCGATGCCAAAATTATAGAAAACAAATCTGTAGGAAGTATTGACTTGGTGCTCAGTCCCACCACCGATCCAGACAGCCACAGAAGCAGTTTGTACATCTATACAGATGGTTCCGTCACGTTTTTCTAGCTGATTATTTCTGAGTTGAGAATCTTACAGTAGTTTTTGAGCCCACTTATCACGAAGCTGGGTCGCAGGGCGTAGCCCCGCATTGGGTTTTAGATTTCTGTCTGTGGTGCTTTTAAAGCTAATTTGGTGTAAGACTTTCGCAACAATAGAATAATGTCTGTGATATTGAAGCTAGTTTTTGATCCTAAAAAAGGAGCGATTTATCGCTCCTTTTTTACTTAGTAGAAAACTACTTCAAAGACTACATCGTTAACGTGCGGCGTTTGGTCACCATACGGAAGGCTTCAATGATGTCACCTTCTTGCCAAGCGGTAAACTTGGGTAAAGAGATACCACACTCAAAGCCAGCAGCAACTTCCTTCGCGTCATCTTTCATCCGTTTCAGCGAATCAAGTGGTGCTTCGTGAACTAACTCGTTGCCGCGTTTGATGCGAACCTTACAGTTACGCACTAACTTACCAGACTGGACATAACAGCCTGCGACCACACCCTTACCAATGGTAAATAGGGCTCTAACTTCAGCTTGACCAAGGGGTTCTTCAACCAACTCAGGTTCTAACAAGCCTTCCATTGCGCCTTGAATGTCTTCAAGCAGCTTATAGATGATGTTGTAATCCCTGACATCCACACCCATCTCATCGGAGGCTTGTCTGGCTCCAGATGCCATCGTGGTGTTAAATCCGATGATCACAGCATCACTGGCGGCGGCTAGATCCACATCATTTTCGGTGATTTCACCTGCGGCGGACAAAAGCACCCGTAGTTGAATCTCTTGCTGTGGCAATTGTCCCAAGGCACCCAAGATTGCCTCGACAGAACCCTGCACGTCGGCTTTGAGGATTAAGTTGAGATCCTTGAGTTCGCCTTCCTGTGCCTTCGCCGATACCGTACCAAGGGTGACGCGGCGCGATGCCATCGACTGTTGCAGGCGAGAATGACGTTGCAAGGAAGCGCGATCGCCTGCTGTTGCTCTAGCCAACTTCTCATCCGTAAACACTTCAAACTCATCACCAGCCGCAGGTACGTCGCTTAAGCCCAGTACCTCGACCGCAAAGGAAGGCGTAGCGGCTTCGACGCGCTTGCCCTGGTCATCTACCATTGCCCGTACCTTACCAAAGGCAGAACCCGCTACCAGAATATCTCCGACGCGCAAAGTTCCATTTTGGATTAAGAAGGTCGCAACGGGACCTCTTGCCTTATCTAAGTGAGCTTCGATCACCGTACCTTTCGCCGTCCGATTGGGATTCGCTTGTAAATCTTCAACTTCTGTCACCAGCAAAATCATTTCCAGCAAGGTATCGAGATTTTCACCTCTGATAGCGCTGACAGGAACCATAATCGTGTCGCCGCCCCATTCTTCATCGACTAGACCATATTCAGTCAGTTCCTGACGAATGCGATCGGGCTGTGCCTCAATCTTATCGACTTTATTAATCGCTACAATAATGGGCACTTTTGCAGCACGGGCATGACTAATCGCTTCAATCGTCTGAGGCTGTACGCCATCATCCGCAGCGACCACTAAGATTGCCACATCCGTTACTCTTGCGCCTCTGGCACGCATGGCTGTAAAAGCCTCGTGACCGGGAGTATCAAGAAAGACAATTTGTTGCTTCTGTGCACCTTCGCCAACATCAACATGGTAAGCCCCAATATGTTGCGTGATGCCACCTGCTTCACCCTGTGCCACCTTACTCTTACGGATTGAGTCAAGTAATGTGGTTTTACCATGATCGACGTGACCCATAATTGTAACCACAGGCGGACGACGCTGAAGGCTATCAAAATCCTTCGCCTCGATCATCTCTGTGACTTTACGTGCAGGGGCAGCAGCAGCAACTTGCTCGACTTCATAGCCTAACTCCATGGCTACCATACTTGCCGTAGGGATATCGAGGGTTTGGTTGATGTTAACCATTACACCCTTAAGGAACAGCGTACGGATAACATCGGTTTCAGGTAGCATCAACTTAACGGCAAGTTCCTGTACCGTAATGCTGTCATCGAGTGTGATCTTGGAGGGCTTTTCTGGTGGTGCTTCAGGGACAGTGCGGCGATCGCGGCTAGCGGTCTTTCTACCTAGCTTTGCCCCACCAATCTTGATCTCTGGGAAAACCGTAGACTTGGGCAAACCTTGCTTAGGTCTAGCAGTGGGTCGAGCCAAAGATAAACTCACTTGAGATAGGTCATCGCCATCTAGATCGTCAATTAGCTCATCATCGTCTTCAAGTACGCGTAGATAACGCTTGGGCTTGTTGAGACGAGCTTTTTCCTTCATCTCTAGCAAGTCTTGCTCTTCGTCTTCCTTCTTAGTCTTTCCACGCTTGGCAAGCTTTGCAGGAATTGGCTTTTCAAGTAGCTCGGGTGTCGTCGGAATGACTGCCGCGCTCACTTCATCCCGTCTACGGATGCCATTGGTAATGGGGCGTTCTGGCGCGTTGGCAGAAGGTCGCACAGGAGGAGCCATCGGTGCGCGCAAGGGACGAACAGGATCGTTAGGTCCTGTGATACCCCGCTCAATCAATACAGAGTCCTTGACAGGGGTAGGACGATTGATTTGCGGGCGGCTTGGGGCGGAACGGTTAGGTGATTGAGGCTCTGGACGATTGAGTTTTGGCTTTTCGAGCTTTGGTTTGGCGATGACTTTCTCTGAAACAGCCTTTTCTGAATTTGGTTTATCTGAACCGACATACTCCGAACTTGAATGCTCCGATGCTTGTCTATCAGCAGGTTTTACCGAAACCAAGTCTTGATTTACAGATGAGTTGCTAGATTTGGGTTGAATGGGAGCCTGTGGCTGTACGGGCTTATTCACCGCAACAAACTGCTTGGTGCGATCGCTCCGTTCAGGCGCAACCGATGGCTTCGCCACCTCAGGGGTTTCCGATTTACTCGGCTTAACCTTAGATTCTGGAGCTTTTGACTCTGGAGCCTTGGCTTCAATTGGTTTACTGAGTTGAGGTCTAATCTCTTGAGGTTTTGCTTCCAAGGTCACAGTTTGTAGCTCTACAGGTGATTTCGCTGCGATAGGTGGAACGGCTGCTGCCTTCGGCGCTGTATTTGTCTCTATTTTGGGTTCTGATAGTGTCTCAGATCTACTCTCTAGCTTAACCTCTGTAGTCGTTGGCATGGGTTTAGTAGGACGGCTGGGAGGTGTGGTAATTTGCACAGGTATGTCATTAAGGCTTGAATCACGATCCAAATCATGCCCCACAGGAGAGGTAAGGTTTGATGAGTCCACTGTGGTTTCAGCAGTTTCTGGAGCCTTTGGCTGAACTGGGGGCACAGGAGGCTCGACCGCGATCGCAGGTGGTGACTGGAGCTGCGCAGTAGGCTTACTGACTGTGAGGATTTGCTGTTTGGCTGACTTAGGCTCTGCCTCTTTAGTCGCCTCTTTTACAGATTCTTTTGGCTTTAAATTCACAGTTGTCGAGGATTTTCTCTCTTGATGCTTGTTTTGATTTTTTTCTAATACAGCCGTATTTCTCTCTGGTGCTGCTGCGCGAACAAGTTCAGCTTCAGATTCTGTAATTGTACTGCTATGACTCTTGACGGCAATGTTTAATTGCTCACATACTGCCAGTATATCCTTTGTATCTAACTCCAATTCCTTTGACAACTCATAAACTCTGACTCGATTAATGCTACTCATTTACCCACTCTGCCCTGCGTGATTGACTTACTACATAGAAACTGCTACCTGTTTTGCTAAATTTGACTTTAGGAGCATTGTATGCGTTGACTGTTAGCCAAGGGTTATAAGCCTTGGATCTAGCCGTATGCATTGTAACTATTATTACTCATACAAATTTGGAAATCTTTGTATGAAAAACTCAGCTTTTAAAGTTTACTAGACTAAAGCAGCGATCCCCTACTTAGAATTCCTTACCTTAATAAAGCGCAGTACCTGAGCCATAGCTCGTCCAGTGCTAAATCAGATAGGTTTACATAATACTCTGATTGATAATGATGCCCGATCGCAAGTGTCTCAAATCGCAAATTATGTCCGATAACTCTAATAACAATGTACAGTCGTAGTTTCACAACTGGTTACATTTATTACATTAAGTTAGGATTAGACAGTTAAGAGCGATGTTTCACCTATGACCAACGTACCTGTTTCCCGTATTCGCAACTTTTCTATCATTGCTCATATTGATCATGGCAAGTCAACTTTGGCAGATCGTCTGTTGCAGTATACAGGCACTGTTGCCGATCGCGAGATGAAAGAGCAGTTTCTTGACAATATGGACCTTGAGCGCGAGCGCGGGATCACGATCAAGCTGCAAGCCGCTCGCATGAACTATACCGCTGAAGACGGCAATCAGTATGTGCTGAACCTGATCGATACTCCCGGACATGTGGACTTTTCCTATGAGGTGTCGCGATCGCTAGCTGCCTGCGAAGGGGCATTATTGGTGGTCGATGCCTCCCAAGGGGTAGAGGCACAGACTCTTGCGAATGTCTATCTGGCGCTTGAGAATAATTTAGAAATTATTCCCGTGCTTAATAAAATCGATCTACCGGGGGCAGAGCCCGAACGTATTGCCACCGAAATCGAGCAACTAATTGGGTTGGATTGCTCTGAGGCAGTGAGAGCTTCGGCAAAGGAAGGAATCGGGATTCATGAAATTTTAGAGGCGATGGTCAAGCTCGTCCCTCCGCCTGAGGATACGACAGCTCGACCCT
Organism: Tumidithrix elongata BACA0141; assembly: GCF_036349135.1. Taxonomy (NCBI): domain Bacteria; kingdom Bacillati; phylum Cyanobacteriota; class Cyanophyceae; order Pseudanabaenales; family Pseudanabaenaceae; genus Tumidithrix; species Tumidithrix elongata. Next base: position 16,950 of record NZ_JAZBJZ010000010.1, on the reverse strand, counting down.
TGCGAGCGCTTATCTTTGACAGCTACTATGATGCCTATCGCGGCGTGATTGTTTACTTTCGGGTAATGGACGGCACGGTGAGTAAAGGCGATCGCATCAAGTTTATGGCTTCTGGGCAAGAGTACGTAATTGATGAGTTGGGTGTACTCGCCCCCAATCAAATCCAAGTTGACGAACTTCATGCGGGTGAAGTTGGCTATCTTGCTGCCGCGATTAAAACCGTAGCCCATGCCCGTGTGGGAGATACGATTACTTCTGCCGTGGAACCTGCCACAGAGGCGTTACCAGGCTATGAAGAAGCAAAGCCCATGGTTTTTTGTGGATTATTCCCAACCGATGCCGATCAATTTGAAGATTTGCGCGAAGCACTGATTAAGCTCAAGTTAAATGATGCATCGTTAAACTATGAGCCAGAGACCTCAAACGCGATGGGATTTGGGTTTCGATGTGGCTTTTTAGGTTTACTCCACATGGAGATCGTGCAGGAACGGCTAGAGCGCGAATATAACCTCAACTTGATTATTACTGCCCCATCGGTGGTTTATCAGGTAACGAGTGCCAATGGTGAAGTCGTTCTAATTGACAACCCCAGCGAATTACCGCCACCCGCAGAGCGCGAAAAGATCGAAGAGCCCTATGTGAAGCTAGATATCATGACGCCACAAGTTTACATTGGCACGTTGATGGAGCTATGCGAATCGCGGCGCGGCATCTATAAGGATATGAAGTACATCACCAAAGTGCGGACGACGCTGATGTACGAAATGCCTCTTGCCGAAATTGTCACAGACTTTTTCGATCAGCTGAAATCTCGCACCAAGGGTTATGCCAGCATGGAGTATCAGATTATTGGCTATCGCGAAAATGACTTGGTGAAGCTAGATGTCTTGGTGAATGATGAGCCTGTGGACGCACTTGCCTGCATCGTGCATCGCGACAAGGCTTACAATCTCGGGCGAGCATTGGTATCCAAGCTCAAGGATCTAATTCCGCGCCACCAGTTTAGGATTCCCGTTCAGGCAGCGATCGGCTCCAAAATTTTGGCAAGGGAAAATATTCCTGCCATTCGTAAGAACGTTTTGAGCAAGTGCTATGGCGGTGACATTTCACGGAAAAAGAAACTGCTAGAAAAGCAAAAAGAAGGGAAAAAACGCATGAAGTCGATCGGGACAGTAGATGTGCCGCAAGAAGCTTTCATGGCAATCTTGCAACTCAATCAGGACTAGTTTGGTGACGGATAGCTTGCCTGAAATTTACCCCACCCTAACCCTCCCCTTGCAAAGGGGAGGGAACAAGATTTTCGGGATAAATCAAGAACGACCGATCGCTGTGGATTTGTTTGCAGGCGCAGGGGGCATGACTCTGGGTTTCGAGCAGGCTGGTTTTGACGTGCTTGCCAGTGTAGAAATCGATCCCGTTCACTGTGCTACCCATAAATACAACTTTCCTTTTTGGGAAATCATTTGTCAGAGCGCGACCGATATTTCAGCCGCAGAAATTAGACACAAGGCTAAAATCGGCGATCGCCCCATTGATGTGGTGTTTGGTGGCCCGCCCTGTCAGGGTTTTTCGATGATGGGCAAACGCGCCCTTGACGATCCGCGCAACCATCTGGTCTTTCATTTTTTGCGTTTGGTGCTGGAACTACAACCTAGATATTTTGTCATGGAAAATGTCAAGGGCTTAACCGTAGGCAAACACAAGCAATTCTTAGCCGAGATTATGGCGGAATTTGAGGCTCAAGGCTACCAAATTGAGCAAAGCTATCGAGTTCTCAATGCCTGTCACTATGGCGTACCGCAGCACCGTGAAAGACTGTTTCTACTGGGCTGTCGTCAAGGGTTGGAACTGCCAAAATATCCTGCCCCCATGACCAAACCAGCAAAAGCCAACAAGATCCCTAAAGAACTGGCAGATTTGCCACCTAGCCCGACCGTATGGGAAGCGATCGCCGATCTACCGAGTCCCGATCGCTATGCGGAGCTGCTACGTCAAGATTGGTGCGAAGCGGAGTTTGACTTAGATCCAAATTTCAGCGTAAGCGATTACGTTCGTAGATTACGCGGATTAGATTGCTCAATCCAAGATTATTCATACCCCCGTCATTTCGATCGCAGATTACTCACCTCTAGCATCCGAACGCACCACTCGCTTGAGTCAATCGCGCGATTTCACGCTACCCCTCAAGGCAAAACCGAACCAATTAGCCGATTCTTGAAACTAGATCCCTTGGGGATCTGCAATACATTAAGAGCGGGAACAGCCAGCAATCATGGTGCATTCACATCACCACGCCCGATTCATCCCTTTGAGCCAAGGTGCATTACGGTTCGAGAGGCAGCCAGACTACATTCCTATCCCGATTGGTTTCGGTTTCACGCGACCAAATGGCACGGATTTAGACAAATTGGTAATTCTGTCCCCCCCCTACTAGCCCAAGCCGTTGCTACTGAAATCCGCAAGGCTTTAAAGGTTACGCCCGTTAAGCCCCAAGTTACACAGCCGCTTCAAGATCCTGCTTTATTGCGCATAAAAATGACTGAAGCCGCCCGAAAATATGGTGTCGATCGCCACGTCATTGCCCCAAGAACCCGACCCGTCAAGGTTGAAACCATGTCTGAATTTACTCTAGCAACCAAGCAAACAAATCCTTAATGGTAAGTTGCAACTCACTGGCAAACGATGGCATCGGAAGCAGACCGTCTACATCATCAAACACTTCAGTTTCTTGTTTAGAACGATAGACAAACACGGTTTGCTCATCTGGATCGATTAACCAGCCCATTTGAGTCCCATACTTCAGACAATGCAGAATATTTTTTGTTACTTTTGTTTGGCTTTGATCGGGAGACAAGATTTCAATTGTCCAATCTGGCGCAACAGGAAATATATTCGCTATTTCTCCATTTTCATCACGGGGAATCCGATTCCACGTAAAAACTGCAATGTCAGGAACTGTGGAACGATCGCCAAAGGTACAACGTAGCTCAGGAAATGCCCGAGCGATTCGCTTAGGCTTGACCACAAGGTTGATGGCAGGAACAAATTCGCCTTGAATTGCACTATGTTTCCCCTGTGGCATTGGTTTCTGGATAGTTTGACCATCTATGTATTCAGTCGCAGGTTTTGTTTCTGGTAATTCCAGAAACTCTGCCAATGTCAAGGTTTTAGATAGTAGTTTCACCATTTTGGGCTTACCTCTAGCTCTACTAGATCCAATGTATTTGATCGTATCTACGATTAGAGTCTCTATTTTTTATGTTGTTCGAGAATTGAGAGAAAGCGATTAACTACGGAAGCTGTCTTTCCAAAACATTCTTCTGCTGTATAGTGTTCTACACAGAGAATTCCAGACTTCTTAAACCATTCATCCTTCTGTTTGTCTTGTTCATATCTACCCTGATGAAAAGCAACTTCTAAAATCCCCCATACGCCTTCATGACATATTAAAAAGTCTGGCTCTCGATGATCTTGAAAATTCTTTCCTGTCTCAGCACGGACAGCTAGTGGTAAGGGAAAAAATAAAATCTTACGTCTTTCAAGTTCTTGTGCAACTCGGATTTCCGTAGCTGACCCAAATTTCATCTCGTTATATTTTAGTGGTTCCTGATCATTTTTTTGCCTAACAATCGTTGTTACCACGCCTTGGTTTGGCTCTTTTGCTCGTGCAATCAAGCTTTTCACTAGCTCACGCCAATTATCTTCGGGTTCCATGAATTTAGTGCCAAACTTAATTCCATTAGAATTGTAATATTTCCCTGACATAAGGAGTTTTATGCACTCACTAAGATGCTCCAAAATCACATCATCATTAAGTACTGTAGAAACATAGCAGACAGGGAAACCAATAAAAATTTCATTAAGGATCGCGAACTAAATTACCTGCAATTCTAATGATTTAGAGTCATTATTTAGAATGCCTATAATTTCTAAAGAACAGCACCTTAATAAATCCACGATCCTAAGGTAACCATCCTCTACTTCTTCTATTACTAATTCGGCATCGACAACAAGAGCCGCTAACTCTGGTTTGCTACTGTGTCGCACTAGCTCTATATATGTTCTGAGAAGCTTCTCTGCAAAACCAGTCATCTGTTATCCTGCTTTTAATCTTTTGATTTATTTATTGAAAAGTAGCATGATCTGATAGATGTGTAGACATGACTTAGTGCAATTACTTTGAATTGTTATTTTGTTGCCAACATCAATAAGTAAAGACACTTAAGAAGTGTTTATATTGAAAATTCCTAGATAACATTCCAAGTATTTGGTAAGTTACATACTGCCTATCCAGAAATTTAGACACATAATCAAAAGCAAAGAAATCAAAAGGTTGTTTTTTTAAAAGAGCTAACTGCTAACAGCCATAATGATTTGCTGAGCGATCTTCCCCAATATCAAACATTTTGGGTTGCTTAACCTCGGCTAGATGAGACTGACTGAGTATGCACGAATTGCTGTATCGACTGTGGCAATTGCTAACTTACTAAACCTCATTATCTATGTTACGAATTGCATTTTGAATATCTGCTGGCAATCGACGATCGCCACTGATAAACCAAAGAAAGATATGTGTATCAAGCAGAATTTTCATTTACCCTCGAAGGCACTCAAAATCTCTTCTGGTAGAGATTCGTCAAAATCATCAGGGACAGTGAACTCGCCAGCACACAAGCCGAATGGTCGTAGCTGCTTTCCGTTCGACGAGAGAGGTCTTAGTTCAGCGATCGCCTTATCTGCTCGAAGTATTACAAATGTTTTGCCTGCCTCCACTTGACGCAAATATTTTGAAGGATCTTGCTGAATTTCATCCACCGTGACAGTTAACATAAAAAAGCCTCAGTCTAAGCTCAAAGGATAAGACACCATCCCACTTACATTCTAGATGATGGGTCGTATAGTCTCAGCTAGAAGTTGAGCGATCGCTTCGGGCGTCAGAGCCAAAATATTTTCTAAAACCAGATCGGCTCCGTGAGCTTTTAACAAATCGGTATAGGCTTGTCGCTGCCGATCCTGAACGTGGGGTGGAATGACACCTACAGCCATAAAATTTTGACCGTTAGTCGCGATCTCGCGAGCTTTTTGGATAGTGATCATATCTGCGACCGTATCACCCGCATAAATCACTAAATCTAGCTTGTCAAAGCGCGACTCAAGGCGAGCGATCGCCATAAATAAACCTGTGGGGTCGGGCTTACCTGGGGCATCCTCCATCGCCACCAGCACGGGATTTTGAATCTCTAGTCGGCGCAAAACATAGGATGCCGAGCCTTGAGTTGCACCGCTAAAAAATCCCCAAGCAACTTTTGCCGTTGTCAAGGTCTGAAAATATTCAGGTGTGGCAATCAGGGGCTCTTGGGAAATATAGCCGTTCCAATGTACGGGATCGTCCCCACGATAGCGGCTTTGAAAAAACTGGACGATCGCTTCATAACTAACCACCTCCCCGCCTTTACCTTCAGTGGCAAAGTAACGACGAGTCAACTCCTGAGCTGCCTCCCAGTCATTATTCCAAACGCCTTCTGCCTTTAAATCATCAATCTGTTGGGGGGTAGGACGATAGGCTTGGTGGGTAAAATGCTCGACTGTATCTGCCAAGGCACGACGATAAGAGCCAGCGACATCTCTAATTACGCCATCAATATCAAGAACCAAGGCAACTTTTGACAGGTCTATCATGTTAGAGTCTAAGATCGCTAATTAAGTATGTAACGTAAATTTCTACGGAGGAAAGGAAGTTTGTCCCAGTTTATTCTAAAAATTCTATGGTTAGAGAATAATGTAGCTTTAGCAGTTGACCAAGTAGTTGGTAAGGGCAATAGTCCTCTTACCAAGTATTTTTTCTGGCCCAGAGACGATGCTTGGGATCAGCTTAAAACCGAGATGGAAGGCAAGCCTTGGATTGCCGATCAAGAAAGAATTGAAATTCTTAACAAAGCTACCGAAGTAATTAATTACTGGCAAGAGGAAGGCAGAAATCGCCCTATGACTGAAGCTCAGGCAAAGTTCCCTGATGTCGTATTTACGGGTAGCAACTAAACTAAACCAAGAGCATAAGCATTAAAAATCCCCTGAAGTTTATTTTCAGGGGATTTTATTTTTCAGTCAGAAATAGAGATAGGGTTGCTATAAAAGCAATTACTTATCAAGGTCTGGCATACTCAACACAGGTTCAGTCTCACGACCAATGCCCTTTTCAAAGCCAGCCACAGCAGCACGAGCGCGTCCTGCATGCCATAGGTGACCGACGAGGAACATAAAGGCAAGAACGAAGTGAGAAGTTGCCAACCAAGAGCGAGGAGATACAAAGTTCACAGCATTGATTTCTGTGATAACGCCACCGACTGAGTTTAGAGAACCCAAAGGAGCATGTGTCATATATTCAGCAGCGCGGCGGGTTTGCCAAGGCTGAATATCATTCTTCATTTTGTCAATATCCAAGCCGTTAGGACCGCGAAGAGGCTCTAGCCAAGGACCGCGAAAATCCCAGAAGCGCATGGTTTCACCACCTAGAATGATTTCGCCAGTAGGCGATCTCATCAAGTACTTACCTAACCCTGTAGGACCTTGAGAAGTACCGATGTTAGCACCTAGCTTTTGGTCGCGCACGATAAAGGTAAAAGCTTGAGCTTGTGAGGCTTCAGGACCTGTAGGACCATAGAATTCACTGGGATAGACTGTGTTATTAAACCAAACAAAGTTAGTCGCAATAAATGCCATGATGCACAAAGCACCCAAGCTATAGGAAAGATAGGCTTCACCAGACCATACCAAAGCACGTCTCGCCCAGCCAAAAGGCTTGGTAACAATATGCCAGATACCACCAGAAATGCAGATCAGCCCAACCCAGATATGTCCACCAACAACATCTTCTAGATTGTTAACCCCAACAATGTTGCCCGAACCACCAAAAGGCGAACCGAGTACATAGCCAAAAATGATCATGGGGTTAAGCGTAGGATTTGTGATAACCCGAACATCGCCACCACCAGGTGCCCAAGTATCATAAAGACCACCAAAGGACATTGCCTTGATTACGAGTAGAAAAGCACCAATTCCCAAAAGGATTAGGTGAATACCCAAGATGGTTGTCATCTTGTTCTTGTCTTTCCAGTCGTAACCAAAGAATGTGGAGTAATTTTCAAGTACTTCAGGTCCGCGAATTGCGTGATAGATGCCACCAAGGCCTAAAACTGCCGAGGAAATAATATGTAGAACGCCAACGACGAAATAGGGGAAAATATCCACAATTTCGCCAGCAGGACCAACGCCCCAGCCTTGAGTCGCAAGGTGAGGCAATAAAATAAAGCCTTGTTCGTACAAAGGCTTTTCGGGTACAAAGTGGGCAACCTCAAATAGGGTCATAGCTCCAGCCCAAAACACAATCAGACCAGCATGGGCAACATGAGCACCCAATAGCTTGCCTGACAGGTTGATTAGGCGTGAGTTTCCAGACCACCAAGCAAAGCCTGAAGTATCTTGAGTTCGTCCACCAACCCCCAACGAGTTGAAGTTAATTGTCGTCGTCACGAGGGAATTTCTCCAAAAACTTATTTATTGTTCAGTGATTAAAGAGATCAGCTACCAGTTGTCAGCCGCTAGCTTTACGATTTGAGATTTATCCTTAGATAAGAATCATAATCTAAAACTAGTCCTTAAGCCGATCGCTGATAGCTGAGTGGTGTAGCTCAAATTACAGAGCATTACCACGGGGTAGAACTTCTTCTGGGAAGATGAAGTTTTCAGCAGGCTGATCTTGAGGAGCCATCCAAGCACGAATACCTTCATTTAACAGGAGGTTTTTGGTGTAGAAAGTCTCAAACTCAGGATCTTCTGCGGCACGAACTTCTTGAGATACAAAGTCATAGGCACGTAGGTTGAGTGCTAGACCAACGATACCAACGCTACAGAACCATAGTCCAGTAACTGGAACGAACAGCATAAAGAAGTGCAACCAACGCTTGTTAGAGAAGGCAATCCCAAAGATTTGGCTCCAGAAACGGTTAGCCGTAACCATGGAGTAGGTTTCTTCAGCTTGGGTAGGGTTAAATGCTTTGAAGGTCGTTGAACCGTCGTCATCTTGATACAAAGTGTTTTCAACAGTTGCACCGTGAATAGCACTGAGTAGAGCACCACCGAGAATACCTGCAACGCCCATCATGTGGAAGGGGTTAAGCGTCCAGTTGTGGAAACCTTGCAAAAATAGGATGAAACGGAAGATCCCTGCTACACCAAAGGTAGGAGCAAAGAACCAACCAGATTGTCCTAGAGGGTACATCAAGAATACGGAAACAAATACGGCGATAGGACCAGAGAATGCGATCGCATTATAAGGACGAATACCAACTAGACGAGCAATTTCAAACTGACGGAGCATGAAGCCAATCAGACCAAAAGCGCCGTGTAGAGCCACAAATGTCCATAGACCACCGATTTGGCACCAACGGGTAAAGTCACCTTGGGCTTCAGGTCCCCAGAGCAGTAGTAGGGAGTGACCCATACTGAGCGAAGGTGTGGAAACAGCTACGGTCAAAAAGTTAGCACCTTCAAGGTAGCTAGAAGCTAGACCATGGGTATACCAAGAAGATACAAAAGTGGTGCCCGTCATCCAGCCACCAACAGCTAAAAATGCGGTAGGGAACAGTAAGATACCGCTCCAACCTACAAATACAAAACGATCGCGCTTCAGCCAGTCGTCAAGGACATCAAACCATCCTCTTTCGACCTGTTGCGATCTCCCGATAGCAATGGTCATAAATTAAATCCCTCTATACGTATAAGTTTTGTATGGATTTTGAATAAGCTTAACACATCTTTACAGTTTGATCCCCTAGACGAAGATTCACCCTGAATCGATGCATATTCTTCATTCTTACGAGGCTTTAGGCGCTCTAAACCGAGAATTTAAAATATAAAGAAATCATTAAACTCGAAAAAGTAATTATCGCCTGAATGGTTGACGTAAAGCAAGTTCTAGTCATCTCGCTAACTGAGTAAATATACTCATCGGAATGGGATAGAAGACTAGAATAGGTATTTTTACTTAGCGTAAAACAATGCTTAACATAAGCCATCAAAAGTTTAGATAACTATGCGCTTTTATGACTTCTATCTAACATTAATTATGCAGGTAAACCTGCAGTTTGCGATCGCTTAAACCCCAAAATGAGAGCGAAGCCTTCACGCTGGCAAGTTTGTCTCAAAAGCAGAATTAATGTTGCCGCAAATGCTTTGCCCCTCAAGGGGCGATCGCTCCTATGCACTGGTTCTAAACAGGATGACATCCCCTTCCTTGACAATGTACTCTTTACCCTCACTGCGCACTAAGCCTTTTTCCTTGGCTGCGGTCATGGAGCCCGTTGCCACGAGGTCATCAAAAGCCACGGTTTCAGCCCGAATAAATGCCCGTTCAAAATCGGAGTGAATCACGCCCGCTGCCTGTGGGGCACTCATTCCCGCATGAATTGTCCAAGCTCTGGCTTCCTTGGGCCCAACCGTGAAGTAGGTGCGTAAGCCCAGCAAATGATAGGTGGCACGGATTAGGGATTTAAGTCCACCTTCACTTACGCCTAGCGATTCTAAAAAGTCTTGGCGCTCTTCGGCAGATAACTCGACTAACTCGGACTCAACTTGGGCAGACACAATAATCACCTCGGCTTTTTCAGCTTCGGCGATCGCCCGCACGCGCTCGACAAAAGCATTGCCCGTCGCTAGATCGGACTCAGAAACATTCGCCGCATAAATGGTGGGTTTGAGCGTCAGCAGTTGCAAAAATTCGATCGCTCCTAATTCCTCATCACTCAAGTCAAGCGAACGGGCTGGTTTACCTAAATCGAGAGCTTCCCGCACTTTCTCTAGGGTGGCTAGCTCTAATTTTGCATCGGCATCGCCTGCTCTTGCGCCTTTGCGGCTGCGATCGATGCGGCGATCGACTTGCGCCAGATCGGAGAGTGCTAGTTCTAAGTTAATAATCTCAATGTCTCGAACGGGATCGATGCTGTTCTCGACATGCAAAATATTCTCATCTTCAAAACAACGTACAACATGGGCGATCGCGTTGCAAGTCCGAATATTTGCCAAAAATTGATTGCCCAGACCTTCGCCTTTGCTTGCGCCTTTGACCAAACCCGCAATATCGACAAACTCCATACGGGTTGGCACGATTTGGGCAGAGTTACCAACCTTTGCCAATACCTCTAGCCGTTCGTCAGGTACTGTAACCGTACCGACATTAGGCTCAATCGTACAAAAGGGAAAGTTGGCAGCCTCGGCTTTGGCATTGGCAACTAAGGCATTAAACAAAGTGGACTTTCCCACATTTGGCAAACCCACAATCCCAGCTTTGAGCATTATTTATCCTAGAAATCTTTTATATATCCGCATTAAATTGTGTCACAACTTTTACCAAAATAATGGGTAAAAGCCCCGTCCTCCGCGTTGCTAAAGGACGGCTTTATATTGCCACCTTAGTATTTTATCTAAACATTTCCCAGATAAAATACAATAGTAAGATGCTAGTAAGAGAAGCCAAGCTAAACCACGGGACAGCAGAACAGTACGGAGCTATTGATGAAGCCATCCGCACAGCGCAGTTTATTAGAAACAAAGCAGTGCGTTTTTGGATGGATAATCGAGGTGCTAGTAAGGCTGTTTTGTACTCACTATGCAAAGACTTAGCCATAGAGTTTCCTTTTGCGAAAAAGTTAAATTCTGCGGCAAGACAAGCAAGTGCGGAACGGGCTTGGGCTGCAATTTCTAGCTTCTATGCCCGATGTAAGAAGGGTGAGAAAAAGAAGGGTTTTCCAACGTTTAAAAAACATTGTCGCTCAGTAGAGTACAAGGTTTCTGGCTGGAAGTTGTCTGAAGATTGTATGAGCATAACCTTCACCGATGGCTTTGAGATTGGAACCCTAGCTTTGTTCTGCAACCATGAAACGAGGGAAGATCTTCATGCATTGAAGATTAACCGTGTACGAGTAGTTCGCAGAGCAGATGGCTATTATGCCCAATTCTGCTTTGATGCTACTCGTAAGGAAGAAGGGGAGTATACGGGTGAAGTTGTTGGGTTAGATCTTGGGTTGAAGTATTTCACCAAAGATCAAAACGATAACGCTGTTGTCTATCCTCAATTTCTAAGAAAGTCTGAGCGTAGATTAAAAAAGGCTCAGAGACGATTAAGTAAGAAGTTTGTCAAGGGTGCTAAACCCCAATCAAAGAACTATCACAAGCAAAGAAAAAGACTTGGTAAAGTCCATCTAAAAGTCCAAAGACAGCGTAAAGACTGGGCAATTAAGCAAGCTCGGTGCGTAGTCCACTCTAACGATGTGGTTGTCTATGAGGATCTAAAGATTGCCAACATGGTGAAGAATCATCATTTGGCTAAGTCAATTTCCGATGCTAGTTGGTATCAATTCACTCAATGGCTGGACTACTACGGAAAGATTTGGGATAAAGCAGTTGTGGCTGTATCGCCTAGCTATACGTCTCAAGATTGCTCTAACTGTGGCTATCGAGTGAAAAAGTCACTCAGCACTAGGACTCATTCATGTCCTAAATGTGGGATAGAAATTTGCCGCGATACAAATGCTGCAATCAATATCCTCAAGAAAGGTATGAAAATGCTAGGGGTAGAGTGGCAACAAAACGGTACTTCTGGGCAAGAAGAATCCGCCTCGTAAGAGGGAAAGCGTGGGGAGAAAACTGCCTCTACTATTGATGGATACCCTGATATAGCAAGCAGACTTCTGTGAACTACGAATAAGAATCACCGTTGCTTTAGCTCGGTGAGTATGTCAACCGTGACGTAAGCGATCGGGCTAAAACCCTCAATTTACCTGAGAATCTAAAATCTCGGAGATAATTGTAAGGATTCAGATTTTTGGGACTCAATGCGATCGATCGGAATATCAGTCAAAAGAGCACATTTGAGTTTTGTAGGAGTTGTGGCAACTTGGGCGTAAATCATCATTCTCGATCACTCTTGCATAGCAATGAGATCGGCGGGATTTGCCTCCAGCCACTGAGTGTAGGCATCGAAAGCGTCATACCAATAGTAATAACGTGCGTAGACTCTGGCTTTTTCTAAATTAGAATTAGCTTCGTGAATCGCTTGTTCTAATGCTTCATTCTGCTCTAAACGCACAAAAGCATTAACACTCATAATGTCAGTATCTTGAATATCGTCGCCACGAGGAAATAGGATACGTACATGCCACCGCATATCTTCACCAGCTTCTAAGGCTGGCGCATTATCGGGCAAAGTAAATTTAAGTAGTCCTGATTTTTTTGACCTCGCAACTACTCGATAAGCTATCTTCCCACTGATTCCATTGCGCAAAAAAAAGATTGCTCGAAAAGGTTTTTCTTGGGAACCTACCAGATTTTCAGCATACAAATAAAATGTTGGGCGTGAAGAAAGCGTTCGTCCTCCATCTTCAGGAGCGATCGAATTACCAATTATTGTTGTTGGACAACGCAGTGCCCCTCCAGTCCTACTAATGCCCTCTAAGCCAAGGCCAAATGGGGATGTGGGAGTTTCAGCTAAAACGGGTGAAGAAGTAATAGAAATGCTTAGCAAAAAAGTCATGCAGGGAGCGATCGCAACCAAGCTACGTTTCAAATACTTGGTAAATAGCTGAGGCTGAATCATAACCGCAATGGCTTAATTTTAGGAAAGCGAGTGCAAAGCGTAATAAATTAAGTATGCCCAAAAACTCGAGTAACTAAGCTAAATTCCTCAAAAGAAGGATTGAGAACTACTAAAATTCGCCCACTGCATACCGTACCAAAGGCACGATCGCTTGGCAAAGCATATCGAGTCCTTGGCGATGGATTGCAGAAATCAAGATCGCATCAGGATATTTTGCCTCAATCTCCATTAGATCGGCATCAGAAACGCGATCGGTTTTATTAAAGACCATCAGGGTTGGCCCCACCGTAATCGGCATTTCTTTGAGAATGCGATCGACCGCCGCAACCTGAGCCTCCCAAGCAGGATGGGAAGCATCGACGACATGCAAGAGGGCATCGGCTTCCGTAACCTCTTCGAGGGTGGCACGAAAGGCATCCATTAAAGAAGGTGGCAACTCGTGAATGAAGCCCACGGTATCTGTCATCAGCACCATGCAGGACTTGCGCTCCTGTTCGCTATCTTTGGGATCTTCCACAGATAAATTGAGGCGGCGGGTGGTGGGATCGAGAGTAGCAAACAGTTTATTCGCCGCAAACACATCTGATTTGGTCAGGGCATTTAACAGAGTGGATTTACCCGCATTGGTGTAGCCCACGATCGCTACAGTCGGAACCTCCCGATCGATCCGCCGTTGCCGCACTCTTGCCCTTTGATCTTGAAGTTGATTGACCTGCTGCTGCAAATGGGTAATTCGCTTTTGAATCACGCGGCGATCGCTTTCTAATTTCGTTTCCCCAGGACCGCGCGTGCCAATACCACCACCAAGTCGCGAAAATTCCTGACCGCGCCCAGAAAGTCTGGGTAGTCGATATTCCAACTGCGCCAGCTCCACTTGTAGCTTTCCGGCCGCCGATTGGGCGCGTTGTGCAAAAATATCGAGAATGACTTCCGTGCGATCGCTCACCCTCACACCGATCTGGCGCTCTAAATTTCGCGATTGGGAAGGGGATAGCTCTCGGTCGAATACGATCAGATTGGCGCGTTGGGTTTGGGCAGCGATCGCCAGTTCCTGTACTTTGCCCTCACCTAAAACGGTTTGGGGTTGCGGGCGATCGCGCTTTTGCCAGAGCATATCCAACACAACCCCCCCAGCACTCTCAACCAATTGACTCAGTTCCATCAAACTGTAGGGCATCGCCTTACCCGTTTGCAAAGACACCTGAGGTGGTGGCAAAACGCGATTAGAATCCTTATTGGGCCTGTCTTCTACTAGTCCTGCGAGGATCACTCGATCTTGGCTTTCTTCAACAACCTGCGCGACGAATTCACGCTTAAATTCTTCTTCGAGCCCAATCACCAAATCCAGAAAGTCTTGCTTGGCGATCGCATCCAAACTCATGGGTGGCGATACTTGCCAAGCTTGGTCGGTGTCCGCGTGGGTATTGGGCAACAGGTGCGCGGTGTAGGCGCGATCGACATGCCCCGAGCCCGACTCGTTTAAAGTCAGCACCACCAAGGTATCTAACCGTTGCATTGCCATCGCAGTTAAATCAGCCAGAGTAGGAGGCTCGCGTTTGAGGCTGGTTGAAATGCAGCGCAGTCCGCATAGACGTTCGTCGCCATAGCGCGGCAATTCTAATGGGGGAATTTTGGCTTGGTTGGGTGTGCCTAATCCGATGCGAATGACTTGCCCGCGCCGATTGGCAAAGGCACAGATCGGCTGTTTAATCTCAGTACTGATCGCTGCCAAGCGTTGCGCAAACTCTGGTGTAGTAAAGCTGCTTTGGGGCAAACGCGATCGATACAGCCGTTGTAATTGCTTGAGCTGATTAGATTTCAGACCTTGAAGGTTTCCGTAGATAGTCTCGATATGGGTTACACGCGAAATTTATACATCACGATCCTACTTTATGATCCCGTCACCTTGCAGGATTTTGGTGGTTAATTCGTTGACCTAGTAGTTTGTGCCAATACAACCATTAAGAAAACAAGAGTGCCAATTTACCCATGCGATCGCAAGTCCAAAAGTTGAAGGCGATCTGTCCCCAGTCTATTTAAGTCCGATCGCTTAACAATTATTCGTTTTTGCGGCAGGACGCATCCTGAAAGGAATCGCCAATAACTCCTTAGAACTCAACAATGAAGTCAACCATTTCTGCTCACCTAATTTTTGCTCAAACAGACATGATTTGAGAGACAGATAAATGAAGTGAAGGCATGATGGAAGATTGAACCAGTTCATCTCCTTGATATGTAATCACCGTGTAAGTTTGATCCTCCAAAATGTAGAGAGTAACTTCCTTTTGGAGTAGATTAACGATCCAGCATTCTGGAATTTTAAGTAGTGCCCATGCTGATGCCCTTAAGTTATAGCAATCGTCTGTTTCGGTGGAATCACTAACCACTTCAACCACTAAAGTAGGAGGTTGCTCGTGCAATTCAATTATTGCTTCTAGTTCGTGCAAGGCTTTCCATTGCGTGAGTGGTAAAATGGTAATAGCGGGAATCCGATAGTTATCCCAGAAAGGACGTTGTCGAATACGTACTCCCACATACCCAGGTAATGCAACCCACGGTTTTTCAGCCTTAGAAAACGCTTCTTCAAATTGATGAGTTAGAAAACGGACAACTTCCCCACGTTGCCCTGTCTTCATACTCTTTCTTGAAAAAGTTAAAGATTTTTTCCACTCTTCAACGTCCTCCTCCGATGCTTGATATTTGTTGAGTAGACGAGAGTATCGAAGAGAAAATTGCCTTAAAACTTGTGCTAATTTTTGTCCTGTCTGATTCTCTATTTGTTGAATTTGTCTACTGTCATTCAACCTAACCAAGACTAATGAGCCATGACTAAAACGATTGGCTTCCTTTGCTGGAATGACTTCGTCACCTTGTAGAGCTTGCCAATTTTGCGCAGACTGCTGATAAGCAAGTAACTTAAGTGCAGTCTTACCCCCAAAGGAAAAACGCTTCTTAATTACTTCGGCTAGATAAAGCAATCCGATCTGAAAAATTGCACCACAGTTAGAACATTTGACTGTTTCTCTTGCAAACTCATCATTTATTGTATAAGACCTTCTACACTGACAGCTAATAGATATTGGCATCAAATAAACCTCCTTTGCCGACTCCAGTAGTAGTGTAGGGTGCATTCATGCAATGAAATGTACTCAATAAATCTACTTTGAACTCAGCCTATCGTTCCAGAGATCTTCATACAAATTTGCAAGCGATTCTCTCAAATTAGCGAGCGAGCTATTGAACTATGGATTGAGTCGTTCTCAAAAGCCCTTGAGATGATAAAATTCCGCGATGATCGATAACATCTGTAAATTCTTAGCAGAAACCTTCCCCACCGACTTTGCCAGTTGGCTACTCGGCGAAGCGATCATTCTAACCAAACTCGAACCCTCCGAACTCTCAGTAGAGCCAATTCGTGCCGATGCCGTAATATTTCTCGAATCATCAGAAGTCATTCTGCATATTGAGTTCCAAACCGAGCCAAATCAAAATATCCCCTTCCGCATGACAGATTATCGACTGCGGCTATATCGCAAGTTCCCCGATAAACAAATCCATCAAGTCGTCATCTATCTCACCCCCAGCCGATCGCCCTTAGTCCATGAGACCCAATTTAACATTGGCAAACTAAACCATGAATTTAGCGTCATCAGATTATGGGAGCAGCCCACCGCAATATTTCAGCAATACCAAGGACTATTTCCCTTTGCCACGCTATCTCAAACCAGCAACCCCGAAGAAACATTACGACAAGTTGCAAGGCAAATTGAAAATATCCAAGATAAACGGTTACAAAGTCACCTAGCCGCATCGACCGCTATAATATCAGGCATAGCCCTAAATAAAGAAATCATCCAAAGACTTCTGAGGAGCGAAATCATGAAGGAATCAGTAATTTATCAGGAAATTTTGCAGGAAGGCGAAGCTAAAGGTCTAGCTAAAGGCAAAGCGGAAGAAAGAAACCAAATTGCCCTCAATATGCTGCGCTCCAACATTGCCATCGATTTAATCGCTCAAGTTACAGGACTAACCCTCAAACAAGTCCAAAAACTACAAAAACTGGCAATACAACAGACCAAACCAGCTAAGGCATCAAAACCCAAGCACTCTGCAAAACTCTAATCGTCAAGCCAATCGAACTGCACCCAGAGTATTAGCAAAGGGTGCGATTTATTCCACGAATGTACCGAAAACGCACCGAGTCAGTTTGAGCCTGTTCTTCTAAAGCTCTCTATATCTCTATAAATAACTCACCTTACGCGGAAGAAATATTTATGTAAAATGAGAGAGAAAAGGAGATA
>NZ_JAZBJZ010000009.1:0-81314 GCF_036349135.1 Tumidithrix elongata BACA0141 | reverse complement strand
GTTTGTGCCAAGCACCTGCTGCCTTTTTTTCTTTTTTTAGTCCAAAGTCCAGTTGTTAAGAACGATCAGATTTTGCGATCGCACATCAGCGATTGCAGGCAGTCTCAAAATAAATGCTCGTAACAAATACGATACACAGGCGGCGTGCAAAAGACCGATTGGCGACATTTCTAAAATCTCTCCATCAAGTAGCTCTGTGCGTTCTTTCAGGATCTGCGCCTCACCGATTTTGTGATATTCCTCAACTGTAAAGCAATGTCTGATGGGTAAAGTAATCGGTTTAAATAGCTATCTTCCTTACGATCGTCAATCTTAAAACGAATGCGATCTCTGCTGATTCAAGACCTGCTTCAGTCAAAATCTAATCTAATCAATGATTCAATTAAATCACAATAGGAAGGATTCATAAATTACGACTAGGATAATTGCAATAGGCTGGCTATAGCATCAAGAGATCCAAGGTGATAGGGTTAGAGAAGTAATCGCCTGATGATCACCTCTGCCCCATTTTGTAAAATTCCTCTATCATTTTATTCGCATGACTGCAAAGCGTATTGTTCTGAGTATCTTGAGTTTGTTAGCGATCGCTGCGATCGGGCTGTCCCTTATGAGTAGTTGGAGCAACCCCCAAGAGCAAACCCGTTTAGATTTGCTCCAAACGGATCTAATTTTGCAAGCGACGGAATGGCAAGGAGATGCGGCAGATAATGCAGCGATACGGCAATTGCTGTTTGATGGTGAGCCTAAAAAGGTTTACAAGCAGGCTCTTGAGAGCTATCAGGAGGCACGCGCTTCTAATGTCAGATTGATTGCGGAACTAAGTCAAGAGCATGACGATACGCTTGCTGAGCCTTCAGCACTGCAAAAGAAGCGCAGTCGGAAGCAAAATCTCGTCAATGAATTAGATGTACATATTGGGCTGCTGAAAGTGCAGACTGGGGATGTGTCGGGCGCGATCGCTACTTGGCAGAGCGTGACAAAAAACGAGGCAAATCAACGCACCAGCATGGGCATCACCGCTGAAATCTTACAAGGGCTTTGGTCAAGTCCAATTATGCTCTTGCCGAATGCCGAAGGGCAAGTGCGGCGATCGCTGTCTGGTTGGTATCGACACATCGCTTTAGAGCAACTCTATCGCGCTCAACAGCGACTCGATTTGATTCCGACATTACAAAAACAGCAACAGTTGGAAGCTACATCGGCGGTGAATCGATTGCTGATTGCCAATGCCGTTCCATTATTAGGTGGAATTTTAGGGATTTTGCTTTGGATTTTTCTGGGCGTTCAATGGCTCTTCTTTCGCAGTAGTTCGCCATTTTACAAACGGACAGAAGCTGCTAACCAAGAGTCTAGTTCTGAGAGCGAGTCCTTAAGAAGTCGCGCTCAAACATGGACTGTGCCTTGGGGTGGCGAAACTGTATGGGAAGTGATGGTGTTGTGGTTTACCTCATTTATCGTTGTCTCACAGCTCATATTACCCTTAGTCTTTAGTGCATTTCGGATCGGTTCTAGTAGTGGAAGTTCTAGTTATACCTACAAAGCTTTACTCGTACTGCTTCCCTATATTTTTTCCATGCTACCGATCTTAGCGATTTTGCAAATTTGCCTCCAAGGATTTCGCCCCTTACCGAGTCACTGGTTCCGATTTAATTTATTCTCTTGGCGATCGCTGGTTTGGGGCGTAGGCGGCTATTTGGCGGCAGTTCCTCTGGTGGTGATTGTATCGGCATTGAGCGAGCAATTGCTACAAGGGCAGGGCGGGGGAAATCCCCTGTTGCCGATCTTGGTTGAGAGTCAAGACAACCTCGCCAAGCTAATTTTGTGGTCAACCCTCGCGATCGCTGCGCCCTTTTTTGAAGAGCTGTTATTCCGAGGATTTCTCTTGCCTTCGCTCACCAAATTTATGTCCTATGGTAGTGCGATCGCGTTGAGTGCCTTTTGTTTTGCGCTCGCGCACCTCAATCTTGCCGATCTGATTCCCCTAACGGTTTTGGGCATGGTTTTAGGGTTTATCTACGTGCGATCGAATAACCTATTTGCACCCATGTTGGTACATTGCCTCTGGAATAGCGGAAGTTTTGTGGCGCTTTTGGCATTAGGAGGAAATTAGTGGTTACATTCCTTCACAAATGTAAATACTCTCCCTTGGAAAGATCGATTTAGCTTCTAGATATGTTGAAACCTAAATATTTTGTTTTACTCGATCGCGATGGCACGATTATTAAGGACTGCCACTACCTCTCTGACCCAGACTTGGTAGAGCTTTTGCCCGGTGCGGCGGAGGGGTTGAGACAACTTCAAGCCCTGGGGCTAGGTTTAGTTGTTGTCACCAATCAGTCTCCCATTGGTAGAGGCTGGTTTGACGATCGGCGCTTAGAGGAAATTCATCAACGCCTACGCGCACTTTTAGTAGATGAGGGGGTAAATTTAGATGGCATCTACTATTGTCCGCATTTGCCAGAAGATCGGTGCGCTTGCCGCAAACCCAATCGGGGTATGGTGGATAGTGCAGTACGGGATTTTAATTTCGAGCCAAACACAAGTTTTGCGATCGGAGATAAACCTTGCGATATTGAACTGGGGCAAAACATTGGTGCCACAACTTTTTTGGTACGTACAGGTTATGGCGCTAAAGTCGAGCATGATGGTTCTGCCAAGGCAGATTACATCGTTGACAATCTGCAAGATGCTGCCCAAATAATTGCTCAATTAGTCCAATGCACCCAGATACTGACCTAAGCCCAGCCGATAATTCACAGCAAGATCTCTTGCCTCAATCATCTAAATATCAGCAGCTTGTGCGATCGCGCCTTTTAGCCAGTGCCGAACTCAACCGCCAAGTCTCAGAACATTGCTTGGATGCGATTCTCGCGGCTGCGACCCTCATGGCAGAAAGCTTGCGAGCAGGGGGTAAGATCTTGCTTTGTGGGAATGGTGGCAGCGCCGCAGACTGCCAACATATTGCCGCAGAGTTGGTCAATTGGCTCACCAAAGACTTTACCCGCCCAGGACTAGCAGCGATCGCCCTGACAACGGACACATCTTTCATTACGGCTCATGCCAATGACTGTGGATTTGAAGGGGTCTTTGCCCGTCAGGTACAGGCGATCGGGAAGCCCGGTGATGTCTTGATCGGCATTAGTACAAGTGGTAATTCTGCCAATGTCATGCAGGCAGTAATATTTGCAAAATCTCTTGGCATGAAGGCGATCGCTCTTACGGGTAGTGGGGGTAAGCTAACGCAGGTAGCCGATGTCACCATTGCTATTCCCAGTGTAAATACCCAACATATCCAAGAAAGTCACCTTGCGGTCGAGCATATCTTGTGTGAGTTGGTCGAGCGTATCTTGTTCCCCGAACGCGATGCCTCGGGCATAGAATAGCGATTGGTAACACCGATCCTGCGTCCATTTGTTTTTGCGATCGAGACCCATGATGTATGCCCCTAGAACCGCCGATGCCAATACACTCGTGAGAGTGGGTGTAGGTGTTGTAGTACGCAATCAGCAGGGAATGATTCTTTTAGAAAAACGTAGTGACTGTGGCCTGTGGGGACTTCCGGGGGGAAGAGTAGAAGCAGGCGAGTCTATAGAAGATGCTGCGATTCGAGAAGTGAAAGAAGAAACAGGACTAACCGTGAAGATCTCAAAATTGCTAGGGGTTTACTCAGAGCCCAGCGATCGCATTGTCACCTTTCCCGACCGTGTGGTTCATTTGGTCGATATCCTCTTAGAGGCGATCGTTTGCCATGAAGATGAACAACTGGTTTGCAGTGATGAGAGTGAAGCTTTGCAGTTTTTTGCGCTGGACTGTTTGCCTACAGATCTCGTACCGCCAGCGAGGTTACCGTTGCAAGATGTGGTTAGCGATCGCGTTGGCGCGATTCGTTAGCCGATATATGTTTTTATCGCCCAATTTTTATTGCCCGATTTAATGCTCAACTTGAAGGAGTCAAAATGATTATCAGCAGAACACCCTTCCGCATTTCCTTTTTTGGTGGTGGTACAGACTACCCTGGTTGGTATCGCCAGCATGGGGGCGCTGTCCTCGCTACAACCATCGACAAATATTGCTATCTCTCCTGTCGCTATTTGCCGCCCTTCTTTGAACATCGTATTCGGGTGGTCTATTCAAAAATTGAGAACTGTCAGACTGCTGCCGAGATTTCCCATCCTTCGGTGCGCGAAATTTTGCAGTACCTCAAGATCGATCGCGGTATTGAGATCCATCATGACGGCGATCTACCTGCGCGAAGTGGAATGGGATCGAGTTCTGCTTTTACCGTGGGTTTGTTAAATGCCCTTTATTCCCTCACAGGGCATATGCCTAGCAAGTCACAGCTAGCCAAAGACAGCATTTATATCGAGCAAGAACGCCTCAATGAAATTGTCGGTTCGCAAGATCAGGTGCTCGCTGCCTATGGCGGATTTAATCACGTCAATTTCCTCTGTAATGGTGAAATTTCGGTCAGACCGATTACGGTCGCCCCTGCACGTATTGAGGAACTGAATTCTCATTTAATGTTGTTTTATACGGGCATCAAGCGCACTGCTTCAGATATTGCTGGGAGCTATGTCACCGAAATCGAGTCCAAAAAACGCCAATTGCGCATCATGAAAGACTTGGTGGATGAGAGCGTTACGATTTTGAGTAACAATCAGGATCTCCATGGTTTTGGTGAGTTGTTGCATGAAGCATGGCAAGCAAAACGCAGTCTCAGCACCAAGGTGTCTAACCCACAGGTCGATGAGTTATACGAACAGGCGCGTAATGCAGGGGCGATCGGTGGCAAATTAACCGGTGCGGGTGGTGGCGGATTTTTACTGCTGTTTGTTCCCCCCGAACGACAAGCGATCGTGCGAGAGCAACTTAAAAGTTTAATCTACGTTCCCTTTAAATTTGAATTCTCGGGGAGCCAGATCATCTTCTTTGAACCCCAACAAGACTACTCAGCCCTAGACCAAATTCGCTCCGAGCAAACCGTAATTCCTTTCAGAGAGCTAAATCCTCAAGATAGGTTCGTGTCGATGGGCTAGCTTGCATGGATTGGGTTGGGGATTTGTAATTAGCTTACCGTGCGTTCTGGATCGGCAAGTATCGCACTGTCCCCTAGTCCCCGCCTCTAGGGAAGAGTTTTCAAGTTCCTAAGTCCTAGGGGAATTGCGGGGCATTGGTTAAAACAAAGAAAGGAAGGAGAGAATTGTGGAAAAAAATGCCAGGATATTTGTAGCTGGGGCAGAGACCCTGATCGGTGCTGCGATTTTATCCCAACTGAAGCAGCAAGGATATCAAAACTTGGTTGGGAACGAGGCCGATCTCAAAATTGACCTCAGCGATCGCGTACAAGTGGAAGCACTCTTTGCTCAATATAAACCTGACTATGTATTTCTTGCAGCAGGTAAGTCTGGGGGCATTCAGGCAAATCAGAAATATCCTGCCGATCTCATGCTCGACAACTTATTGATTGTCAGTCATGTGATTCATCAATCCTATTGCCATCAAGTTAAAAAACTTCTCTATCTTGCCAGTTCCTGTAGCTATCCCAAGCACTGCGCCCAACCCATGCAAGTCAGTTCGTTATGGACGGGAGTGCTAGAACCCACCAATGAAGCCTATGCTGTAGCAAAGTTGGCTGGGATTACGCTCTGTCAGTCCTATCACCAGCAATATGGCGCGAATTTTATTACAGCGATTCCTGCCAATGCCTTTGGAGTGGGCGACGATTTTAGTTTGGAAGACTCCCATGTGATTCCTGCCTTAATTCGTAAATTCCATGAAGCAAAAGTAAGCAAGTCCGATCGCGTCGAAATTTGGGGAACGGGGACACCGCGTCGCGAGTTCATCTTTGCTGACGACCTTGCCGATGCCTGCCTATTTGTGATGGCGCACTACAACGATGCTCGACCGATCAATCTTGGTGGTGGGGAGGATGTGTCGATTCGTCAACTGGCGACGCTGATTCAGTCTGTGGTTGGCTTTGAGGGCGAACTATCCTTCGATCCTACTAAGCCTGACGGTATGCCCCTAAAGGCATTAGATGCAACCGAATTGTGCGAAATGGGCTGGAAATCGCAGACTTCGCTCCAAGATGCGATATCGTCAACTTACGCCTATTTTCTGCAAAGCAATCGGGAGGTTGCCTATGTTTAGTCAAAACGAGCTATCCGAGCAACTCTATCGATCGCTGTATCGAATTCGTCGCGTTGAAGAAACTGTAGCACTGGTATATCCCACCGATAAAATTAAGAGTCCCGTACACCTATCGATTGGTCAAGAAGCAGTAGCCGTTGGTGTCTGTGAGGCATTACAGACCCAAGATGTGGTGTTTGGTACCTATCGCAGCCACGCCGCTTATTTGGCAAAAGGTGGCAACCTCAATCAAATGGTGGCCGAACTCTATGGTAAGGCGACAGGCTGTGCCAAGGGTAAAGGTGGCTCGATGCACCTGATCGATGTCGCCCATAATATTATGGGGACTTCGGCAGTTGTGGGTACGACGATCGCCAACTCGATTGGCTATGCCTATGCCCTCAAATATCAGCGTAGTTCTGCGATTGTCGTGAGTTTCTTTGGTGATGGGGCAACGGATGAAGGCGTATGGCACGAGAGCATGAATTTTGCATCGCTCAAAGGATTGCCAATTTTATTTATCTGCGAAAACAATCGCTATGCTATCCACACCCACCAACTACAGCGGCAACCCCTCGATAATCTTTGCGATCGCGCCCGCGCCTACGGTATCCCTGCTGAAAGAATTGAGGATAATGATGTATTTGCGATCTATGCAAAAACCCAAGCGGCAGTGCGATCGCTGCGGGCAGGAGAAGCAGGCCCGATTTTCTTGGAATGTATTACCTATCGATGGAAAGAACATGTCGGCCCTGGTGAGGACTATCACATGGGGTACCGTACAAAACAAGAAGCGGCACCTTGGATCGAGAATGATGCTATTCCCAAGGTAGGTGCCATGCTTGAAGCGCAGAGAAGACAGCAGATCGAAGCTGAGGTTGAGGCTGAGGTTGAGGCAGCCTTTAAATTTGCCGAAACGAGTCCTTTCCCCTCCCTTGACGAATTGTTTACAGATACATACAAATAGAACGTTGTCTGTAGAACTCTGAAACGACATCCATTAAGTACAGCCAATCAATCCTGAGACGACTATGTCAAATCCACGTATCTTGAGCTATGTTGAGGCAGTCTGTGAAGCCACTGACCAAGAAATGGCAAGCGATCCTGCTGTAATTGTGTTTGGGCTGGATGTAGACGACCCTAAAGCCATTCAAGGAACGACCCGTGGTCTGCTAGAAAAATATGGTAAAGAACGGGTCTTTGGTACGCCACTTTCAGAAGATGCCATGACTGGGGCAGCGATCGGAATGGCTCAAGCGGGGTTACGACCGATCCACGTTCACATTCGCATGGATTTTTTGATGTTGGCGATGAACCAGTTGATTAACGTCGCCGCGAAAAGCCATTATATGTATGGGGGGCAAGTCTCAGTGCCCATTGTGGTGCGATCGATGATCGGCAAAAGTTGGGGACAGGGAGCGCAACATTCGCAGGGTCTATATTCATTTTTTATGAATATTCCAGGGCTTAAAGTGGCAGCGCCAACCACGCCCTATGATGCCAAGGGTTGTCTCATTGCAGCCATTCGCGATGACAATCCTGTCATGTATGTGGAACATCGAATTTTGCATTTCCAAAAGGGCTACGTTCCAGAAGCCAGTTACACAGTCGCACCAGGAAAAGCGAGAATCGCTGTTACAGGCACCGATGTGACCTTGGTAGGAATTTCCTACATGCAAATAGAATGTCTGCGCGCCCAGAAGTATCTAGAATCCGTAGGTATTAGTGCTGAAGTCATCGATCCCATTTGGCTCAGCCCCCTTGACATCGATACCATTGTGGAGTCCGTTCTCAAAACAGGCAATCTATGTGTCGTCGATAATGGCTGGACGACCTGTGGAGCTAGTGCCGAAATCATTGCTCAAGTTGCAGAAAGACTTCAAGGTAAGAGGAACGTTCGCTTTAAACGGATGGGGTTTGCACCCGTCACCTGCCCACCCACCCCCTATCTAGAGCATCTCTATTATCCCAACGGACAAACCATTGCTGCGGCTGCTTTTGAATTGGCTAAGGGAGATATTGAAACAAAATGGATGCCTGCTGAACGCGAAGATTTGAAAGACATTGAATTCAAAGGACCGTTTTAATCTGTAGGTATGCCCATGACTGCCAAAATCATCAAACCAATCGATAATCCTCGGCATATCAGCATTCTATTTCCCACAAGGGGGCGATCGCACTATTTACAAACCCTATTTGACTCGATCGCTAAAACCACTGCAGTCCAAAGCCTCGTTGATGTCTGGATTTTTGTAGATGATGATGATTTTGCGACCCAACGAACCCTCGACGAACATATTGCCGCAGACAACTATGACTTTAAGATTCACTATGTCTTTGCTCCTCGCACCTATGCGCAGGGGCAAATGTTTAACATCTTAAGAGAACGTTGCACGACCAATCCAGGCATCTACATGTTTATTGGCGATAAGATTCTATTTGCTACGCCAGATTGGGATGTGGTTGTGCGCGAAACCTTTGATCGCTATCCCGATCGCGTTCTCTTTGCCTATGTTAACTCTGACCCCAATAATCCTAATATGGGATTTTATGGCTGTGTCAGTGCAGAGTGGACAAATATTACAGGGAGACTGCATACAGAATTCTTTCCCTTTTGGTATGATGACACTTGGATCAACGAAGTGGCGATTATGGCGCAGAGCCATGCCAAGCTTGACATTCAGTTAGTATTCCAAGGCAGCTTGGGAATTAACAAACGGTTGCGGAATCTACGCTTTTGGTTTCGCTTTTATAGAAATACAGCCGAAGAGAGAATGCAGGAAGCTGGAGCGATCTTGGCTACGATTTTTGCTGGAAATACCAAAGCCTTGACGGAGACTCAAGATTTCGCGATCGCTTCTAATGAGGCACAAATGCGCGTGTGGGATACCGTCACTGATGAATATTTGTGTTCCTTGGAGCAAAAGGTACAACAAGCCAGCCTCAACGAGATCGCGGTGACTCAAATTCCTGCTCAACAAGAATTTCAATCAGAAACTGTCAATCCAGCAACTGCCATTCCTAAATCCACACCATTTTCCGATCTCTATTTCGTTGCAGAGAGGCAAGCGATCGCCCATCTAAAGCAAAAAGCAGAGCGGTTTATCGAACAGAACAGATTTTCAGAAGCTGTAGCCCTCCTCGACAATATCCTATTTGCCTCACAGGTTCCTGCTGGAATTCACAATTTACGCGCCCAATGTTTGAGAGAGATGGGAGACTTATGGGAAGCAGAGCAAGCCATCCTGAAAGAACTAGAGCAAACCCCGCAGGATCGAGAATCACAGGAACTACTAGATCGCATCCAACAGGAGCGATTGCAAGCACTTAAGCTCAGGGATATCAACCTCCTGATTTTTCCAGACTGGCAGCAAGAAGAGGAAGCGCGATCGCAGGACGTGATACAAGTAATCTCAGCCTTAGTCAGGCATCCTCAGAGCGATCGCATCACCTTATTAATCGAAACAACAGGGATAGAACAGGAGGATGCGGAGCAATTTATCTTAGGCGTGATGATGCTTTTAGCTTTGCAAGAAGGACAGGAAGATACCGATCTAGAAATCTCCTTAACGGGCAATCTCAGTCCAACGATCTGGGAAGTAATTCTAGGGCGTGTAGCGGGTCGTATTGTATTGCCGCAAGAGAATAGGGCTGCGATCAAGGCTGTAGCTATGGAAGCTATCAAGACAGTTTCTCTTGACCAACTTTTTCTCAACCACACACTTAATTTGTAGGTGCGCCCCATGACTGCCAAAATCATCAAACCAATCGATAACCCTCAGCATATCAGCATACTATTTCCCACAAGGGGGCGATCGCACTATTTACAAGCCCTATTTGACTCGATCGCTAAAACCACTACAGTCCAAAGCCTTATTGATGTCTGGATTTTTATAGATGATGATGACTTTGTTGCAAAGCAAGCCCTCGACGAACATATTGCCGCAGACAACTATGACTTTAAGATTCACTATGTGTTTGCTCCTCGCACCTATGCGCAGGGACAAATGTATAACATCCTGAGAGAACGCTGCACGACCAATCCAGGCATCTACATGTTTGTTGCTGATAAGGTTCTGTTTGTAACGCCAGATTGGGATGTGGTTGTGCGCGAAACCTTCGATCGCTATCCCGATCGCATTCTTTATGCCTATATCAACCTTGACCCCAGTAACCCTAATATTGGTTACTATGGCTGTGTCAGTGCAGAGTGGGCAAACATCACAGGGAGGTTGCACACAGAATTCTTTCCCTTTTGGTACGATGACACTTGGATTAATGAAGTGGCAATTATGGGACAAAGCCACACCAAACTCGACATCCAGTTAGAATATCAGGGAAGCTTTGGCGTCAACAAACGGTTGCGTAACCTACACTTTTGGTTCCGCTTTTATAAAAATACAGCCGAAGAGAGAATGCAGGAAGCAGAATTGATCTTGGATACAGTTTTTGCCGAAAACCCTAAAGCTTTGGCTGAGAGTAAAGAATTAATGATTACCTCTGCAGAAATGCAAATGCAACTGTGGAATACGTTGACGGACGAAAGTTTATCTTTAATAGAGCAAACGGTACAACAAGCTAGCCTCAACGAGATCGCGGTGACTCAAATTCCTGCTCAACAAGAATTTCAATCAGAAACTGTCAATCCAGCAACTGCCATTCCTAAATCCACACCATTTTCCGATCTCTATTTCGTTGCAGAGAGGCAAGCGATCGCCCATCTAAAGCAAAAAGCAGAGCGGTTTATCGAACAGAACAGATTTTCAGAAGCTGTAGCCCTCCTCGACAATATCCTATTTGCCTCACAGGTTCCTGCTGGAATTCACAATTTACGCGCCCAATGTTTGAGAGAGATGGGAGACTTATGGGAAGCAGAGCAAGCCATCCTGAAAGAACTAGAGCAAACCCCGCAGGATCGAGAATCACAGGAACTACTAGATCGCATCCAACAGGAGCGATTGCAAGCACTTAAGCTCAGGGATATCAACCTCCTGATTTTTCCAGACTGGCAGCAAGAAGAGGAAGCGCGATCGCAGGACGTGATACAAGTAATCTCAGCCTTAGTCAGGCATCCTCAGAGCGATCGCATCACCTTATTAATCGAAACAACAGGGATAGAACAGGAGGATGCGGAGCAATTTATCTTAGGCGTGATGATGCTTTTAGCTTTGCAAGAAGGACAGGAAGATACCGATCTAGAAATCTCCTTAACGGGCAATCTCAGTCCAACGATCTGGGAAGTAATTCTAGGGCGTGTAGCGGGTCGTATTGTATTGCCGCAAGAGAATAGGGCTGCGATCAAGGCTGTAGCTATGGAAGCTATCAAGACAGTTTCTCTTGACCAACTGCTTTTCTGTCCAGCTTTTGATTCTACCTAAAGACATGCCATGCTATGTGTTGCCGATCTTTGCTTCTGAGAATATATATTTTTGATTAGGATGCCAAACCAAGTTATGACCGATTTAAAGACACTGAACCTCCCCTTAATGCAAAACAACATTACGCGAGCAGATCTTGATGCGGCGATCGCGTTTTTGCAACAGGACGATCCGATCTTGACCCAGTCAACTCAAGTAAAAGCCTTTGAACAGGAATGGTCAGATTGGTTAGGGGTAAAGTACAGTATCTTTGTGAATTCGGGATCGTCGGCCAATCTAATTACGATGTGCGCTCTCAGAGAAGCCTATGGACTCGGTGAAGTGATCGTACCGACGCTGACTTGGGTCTCTGACATTGCTTCGGTTTTGCAAGCGGGGTTTAAGCCCGTATTTGTGGATATCAATCCCAGAACCCTCGGTATGGATACAGAGCAAATATTGCAGAAAATTACTGCCAACACCAAGGCTGTGTTTCTAACGCACGTACTGGGTTATAACGCGTTGAATCAAAAGCTGCTGGATGAGTTGCAAGTTCGCAATATTCCCTTGATTGAAGATGTGTGCGAATCCTATGGGGCAACATTTGGGGAACGCAAATTAGGCTCATTGGGGCTTATGTCTAACTTTTCTTTTTATTACGCCCATCACATGAGTACGATTGAAGGAGGTATGGTTTCTACTAATGACAAAAATCTCTATCAAACCCTACGTATGCTGCGATCGCACGGGATGGTCAGAGAATCCACGTCAGACGAGTTGAAGCATTCTTACTATGAAGCCCACCCCGATCTCAACCCTGATTTTATCTTTGCATTTCCTGCCTACAATGTCAGAAGTACGGAAATTAATGCGGTGATCGGGCGATCGCAACTCAAACGCTTAGATCGAAATAACGAGCTGCGCACAGAGAATTTAAAGCTCTTCCTCGCGAACTTGGACTCAAGCAAATATCAGACTGACTTTGCGATCGAAGGTAGCTGTAACTATGCCTTTACCCTCGTTCTCAAACATCCCGATCCCATCCTTTACGAAAACGTAACCCAATCATTGCGCCAACACCAGATTGAATTTCGTCGAGGCACCGCAGGGGGTGGAAATCAACTCCGTCAGCCTTACTTGCGCAAACTATTGGGTGAAGAGTACAACAATTATCCCAACGTCAATCACATTCATTTTTATGGCTTTTATATCGGTAACTATCCCACGTTGGAAAAAACAAAAATTTTAGATCTTTGTACCTTACTCAATGGTCTGTCCGCAGGATTGCCCGACGCATAATCCCAAGCCGTAACCAATTCCAGTGAAATTGGGAGGGGTTGATCTAAAAGTGAGGTTGGTGGGCATCATAGACTTAGAACATATACGCATGTCTCTAGGCTGTAAAGTCAAAGTAGCTGGAGAAAAGGAGATCTTATGGCAAGCAAGTCACAGTTAGATTTAGTGCTAGTTAATCCTGGCAATCGCGGACAAATTTATCAATCGCTCTCTACAGATATATCCGCGATCGAGCCACCCGTATGGGCAGGGCTAATGGCAACTTTTATCCGCAAGAAAGGTTTTGCTGTACAAATTGTGGATGCCAGTGCTGATGAACTTACTCCTAGCCAGACCGCAGACAGAATTGCCGAGTTAAATCCACTCTTAACCGCCGTTGTCGTCTACGGACAGCAGCCTTCGGCATCAACACAGGTGATGGCAGGGGCTAGTGCTGTCTGTACGGCAATCAAGCAGCAATATTCTGACCTAAAAGTGCTGTTGGTGGGTGGGCATGTGGCATCTCTCCCTGAGCGCAGTCTACGGGAAGAAGATGCTGACTTTGTAGCCGCAGGGGAAGGCTTATATACGCTCCTAGAGCTGATAGAGGCACTTAAAACCGCACAGCCTGA
Source organism: Tumidithrix elongata BACA0141 (assembly GCF_036349135.1). NCBI lineage: Bacteria > Bacillati > Cyanobacteriota > Cyanophyceae > Pseudanabaenales > Pseudanabaenaceae > Tumidithrix > Tumidithrix elongata. The sequence goes on along the minus strand of NZ_JAZBJZ010000009.1, from coordinate 67,921 downwards.
CTATAGCAAGGTTCGGGGGCTATGGTACTGGGAGGGTAAAACGGCTAAATCGACAGCCCCTGCTCCGTTACTGATGGATGTCGAGCAAGAAATGCCAGGAATTGCTTGGGATTTGCTGCCGATGTCAAAATATCGCGCTCATAACTGGCACTGTTTTGATGGTTTACAACGTCAGCCCTATGCTGCGATTTATACGACTTTAGGCTGTCCTTTTCACTGTAGTTTTTGCTGCATTCAAGCTCCCTTTAAGAGTGGTGAGCATGAGCTTGGCTATCGAGAAGTCACAAATAGCTATCGCTTTTGGAGTCCAGAAGCGGTCATGCGCGAAATTGATATTTTGGTCAATCAGTATGGTGTTCGCAATATTAAGATTGCCGATGAGATGTTTGTGCTCAATCCCAAACACGTTCTAGGGATTTGCGATGCCATTATCGATCGCGGCTACGATCTAAATATTTGGGCCTATGCCAGAGTTGATACGGTCAGAGATGAAATGCTAGGTAAGTTAAAGCAAGCAGGGTTTAACTGGTTGGCTTTGGGCATTGAAGCCGCTAGCGATCGCGTGCGCGATGACGTGCAAAAAGGTTTCAACCAAGAGGATGTCTATAGAATCGTCAAGAAGATTCAAGATGCTGGCATCAATATCATTGGCAACTATATCTTTGGCTTACCCGAAGACGATCTAGAAACGATGCAAGCTACCCTCGACCTAGCAATGGATCTGAACTGTGAATTTGCTAATTTTTACTCAGCGATGGCCTATCCGGGGTCTCAGCTTTATAACACAGCGATCGCCGAAGGATGGGCATTACCTAAAACTTGGTCTGGCTTTTCCCAACATGCTGTAGATACCCTACCTCTGCCAACCAAACACCTCACTGCTTCAGAAGTCTTGCGCTTCCGCGATCGAGCTTTCCAAGCGTACTTTAGCAATCCCAAATACCTCGATACGATCGCGCAAAAATTTGGTGTAGAAACCATGCAACATATTCAAAAAATGGCATCTCATCAGTTAGAGCGGGTCTATGCCTGAACATGGGTTGAAGCCAGCATCAATGTTTCCTAAGATTTCGATTGTAACGCCATCTCTAAACCAAGGTAGGTTTGTTGAGGAGTGCATTCAAAGTGTATTAGCACAAAAATATCCGAATTTTGAACATATTGTTGTTGATGGTGGATCGACGGATAACACGTTAGAAGTCCTGAAACAGTACCCCCACTTACAATGGATTTCCGAGCCCGATCGAGGTTCATCAGATGCCATCAATAAAGGCTTTAGAATGGCATCTGGAGATATCGTTGGCTGGATTGGAACGGACGATCGCTACTTAGGAAATTGTTTCGAGCGTGTTGTTGCCTATCTTGCTGCTAACCCAGCGATCGATATTGTCTATGGCAATTACAACTGGATTGATGTAGACGGGAACTTGCTCCAACGTCGATACGAACTGGACTTCGATCTGTTTATGTTGAAATACTTACATATTCTCTATATTCCAGTGGTGGCAACCTTCTTTAAGCAGAAAATCTTTTGTGAAGATAATTACCTTAGTCCAGACTATAACTATGCCAATGATTATGAGTTTATTCTCCGTTTGGCATTGAAAGGATACCAGTTTGGTCATATCCGATCGTTCTTGTCAGATTTTCGTTGGCATTCTACGAGCAATTCAACCCTTGCTTCAGCGCAGCAAACTCAGGAGCAAGAGCGAGCATTATTAGAACTAGACACTTTCCTTGGTAGGGTCGAGTCAATTGCGTTACGCCAATCTCTGTACAAATTACTCAAGCTTTTGGCTAGAACGAAGCGCTATATTTTGAAAGGTGCGTATGGCTATTACTTCTCTTCGTAAGGAACCATGAAACTTGGCATCAGTGGCTTATTTTTAAAGCCCTCTCAAGTGGGTGGAGCCGAGTTTATGCTGCGGGGCTTACTATTTGGGCTAGCCCAAATTCCAAATTTGCAGTTGTATGTGTTTATCGATCGCAAGTTGACCGACTGGCTGAGGGAGCTAAATTTAGGAGAAGCGCACGCAGTAATTCCGATTACCATGGTTGGGAATCGCGTGGTGAGCGAAATCACCCAAATTCCTTGGCAGGCAAATCGATTAGGACTGGATGGCATTATTTATCCGAACTACTTAACTCCTTGGCGATCGCTCCTCAAGATGCCCTCTGCCACAGTAATTCACGATCTAAACTACCTGCACTTCCCCGATCTATTCTCTTGGCGCAAGAAAGTATGGTTGCGGACAGCCCATCAGAACACCTTGGCGAATTCCGATATTACAGTGGCAATCTCGGAATTTGTGCGAAATGATATTGTTAAGAACTATCCTCTCAAGTCTCAACATTCATTGACAGTAATTCCCAATCCAATTTTATGGGAGAGATTTTCACATTCGATGCCACCCGTAATGGAAGTGAAACAACCATTTATTCTCACGGTTGCTAACCACTATCAACATAAGAATCTTGCGACTTTAATCAAAGCATTTCAGCAGCTACCGAGTGCTTGCGATCAGGTAAATTTAGTTTTGGTAGGGCAATTACCCGAATCTCTAGTGGGGATGCGCCGCGATCGCTGTGACGATCTTTCTAGTTTGGTGAAAGCATTAAATTTACAGGATCGGGTGAAAGTAACAGGTTATATTAGCGATGCCGAACTAGCTTGGTACTACAATTTTGCTGAGATGTTTGCCTATCCTTCGCTATTTGAAGGGTTTGGTATGCCCCCCGTAGAAGCCATGGGTATGGGTTTACCAACTCTGACGACTCGCTGTACCGCAATACCAGAAGCTACACTCGGTCTGGCACAGTATATTAACGATCCTCTGGATGTAGACGAGTGGCGCGATCGCATGGCTCAAATATTACAATTCCGTTCAGATTTTTTGCCTTTGCAATCAACTGTCGATCTGATTAGAAGCACATACGATCCTGTCGCGATCGCGCAGAAGTATGTCGATCTATTTAAATGTCTATGAGATCTCAGGGATTTAGCGATCGCGGCTATGATTATTTATAGAGCTATTCTCACAAAACAGAATGCACGAAACCCAGAAAATAAATCAACCCACAGAACAAGAATCTAGTAATTAATTTGTCACAAATTATGGTTTTCCTGTCTAAATCAGATTATAAAGTCGCTAAAAACTGCCCAACCAAACTGTACTACAAGAAATTACACTACCCCACCACTAGCTATATCAATAACTACACGAGAATGCTGGCAGACGGTGGGTTTATGATTGGCAAAATGGCAAGATTGCTTTATCCGTCTGGCATAGAAATAAAAGTCGAGCAAGACTTAGAACGAGGATTAAGCCAGACAAAAGAAGCACTTCAGCAAGAAAATATTATTTTGTTTGAGCCGATTATTTATGCAAAAAACAAGCTGATTAGGGTAGATATTTTAATTAAAGAAGGAAATAAATTTCAATTAATCGAAGTTAAGTCTAAGTCCTTTGATAGCAATGAAAACAATTGGCTATTAGAAACTAAAGGAATTAATATTTTTAGAAATAAGAAAAATGGAGCAATTAGCAGTGATTGGCGAACCTATATAGAGGATGTTGCTTATCAAATCTATGTGTTGCAAGAGATGCTTAGTGAAATAGACGCTCATGAATTCTCATCCGATCGAGTCGAGATACATCCCTATCTATGTATGCCAGACAAGTCAAAAACTACTGCGATCGACCTTGCGGCACATTTTAAGATTAAGCGCACAGAATCGCAGACTATCCCTTCTAAATTTAGTGGCATCGAGGTTGACTTCACGGGAGATCTAGAGCAATTGAACCAAAATCACATTCTCGGCCTGATCGGTATCGATCGAGAAGTGCAAGAGGTATTACCTGAAGTGATTGCTCAAACGGAAATCTATCTAGATAGCTTGGTAAATGGATTGCGTAAAATCGAGGTACCACTTAGCAAGCATTGTAAAGGCTGTGAATTTCGGGTAAGCGAAGGTAGCAAAAAAGATGGTTTTAAGGAATGTTGGGGAGAACTAGCAGAAGTAGAGCCGCATATTTTCGATTTGTATCACATGGGTCGGGTCGGGGGGCATGAAACCCCTGTGGTCAACGAACTGATCCAAATGGGGAAGGTGAATATGTACGATATACCCCTCGACCAATTGGATGACACCTTTTTTAGTTTCAGACAGCTCATTCAACTGGAATACACAAAAACAAATCGAGAATGGATGTCTGAGCAGTTACCGAGCATTATGGCAAAGTGTAGTTATCCGCTCCATTTCATTGACTTTGAGACTTCGCGAATGGCGCTACCCTACCATCCAGGCATGCGTCCTTACGAGCAGGTAGCTTTTCAATGGAGCTGTCACACGATTCCCTCACCTGGAGCAGAACCAATTCATTCAGATTGGATCGATCTCTCGGATGTCTTCCCAAATTTTAGGTTTGCAGAGGCTTTGATGGATCGGCTAGGAGATCGCGGTACAATCTTAACCTGGGCAACCCATGAGAATAGTGTTCTGCGCGATATTTACTATCAAATGGAAGCCTATGAGTACGAGCATCCCAAACTCAAGGCTTGGCTGGCAAAAGTTGCAAAACTCAATAGCAAAGATAAAACGCAATTGGTGGATATGAATGCGCTTACGTTGAAACATTATTTCCATCCCCTCATGAAAGGGAGAACTTCGCTGAAGTGTGTCTTGCCTGCGATCTGGAAGACAAACCCTTATTTGCATCAAATTCCTTGGATGGCTGCATATTTCAAAGAAGTTGACGGTCAAATCCTCAATCCCTATGAGACACTGCTACCGCTTGAAATCTCAGATAAAGCCGAAGTAATTACAGAGGGAACTGGGGCAATGCTGGCTTATCAAAACATGATGTATGGCGAATATCAAGATCGCCCCGAAATTAGACAAATGTGGTGCGAGTTATTGAAGCAATATTGCTGCTTAGATACCATGGCAATGGTCATTATTTGGACGCACTGGCTAAAAAAATTAGGTTGATGTCTCAAGTGTGATTGATAGATTTGTTCAGAAATTTTTTCATTCTTTGCGTGATTGCGATAGGAACGTTTTTTGCGGATTTGGTTAAGGCAGCGATCGTGAGTTGCAGCGCAATGCGTCCATTTGAATTTCGCCAAGGGGGAGCCATCAGCAAGCCTTTTGCCGCCAAAAACAACCCAAATAATTTGTGCCAGATTCGATCGCGACTCCAATAAGCATTTGCTAATGCCATTACCACGATCGCTTTCGTTTCCAATGACTCTGAATTTTCTGCAATCGATTTAGCTATTTTGAGATAAAAATCTGCTTTCTCTTTTTGGTTTAAGAATGCGTGGAAATTGAACAGATTAATTATTGTTGGTATCTGTATTTCTTGATTTAGACTGAGCTTTTGCGATATTTCAAGGTCTTTCTCACAATAAAAGATTGCATCTTCATATCTTTGCAATTCGTAACCGTAGAGTACAGCTAGTCTGTTTAACGCAACTGCTTCGGAATACAGATCGCCAAGCTCACCCGCAATCTTTAAAGCTTCTTGTAAGCATTCTAGTGCATTTTCATATTGCCTTAACTCAGTGTAACATTCACCCAAATCGCCTAATACAGACTGTCTCAGTTTCCGATTACTAGTTTTTTCGCAAAAATCTAACTGCTGCCGAAGGAATACGACCGATTCAGCATACTGACCGCGCTCAATATAAATTCTACTGATATCCCCTATAGACTCGCTCTCTAAGTCTAGATTACAAATACTGTGGGCGATCTCTAGAGAGGCTTCTAGATAATTCAATCCTGCTTGCTGTTCGCGTATTTTGCTTTGACTCAGACCATGCCTAAATAATACCCAACCTATACCTCTTAGAGCATATCCTTCCTGCTCTCGATCGCCAATTTCACGGGCAATCTCTAATTGTTGCTGATGAGAAGCGCTTGCCTCTAGATACTTTTGCTGTCTCGATTGGATAGTCCCTATACCGTCCATTGCCTTTGCTTCAGCTTGACGATTTTTCGTCAAATCAGCAAGATCTAGTTGTTGTTGGTAGTAATCAAGAGACTTACTAAAATCACTAAGGTTCTCAAAAATCCTGCCTAAGCCCCAAAAGCAAACCAGATCTTGCTCAGAATCCACCTTACCTAAAAGCCCTTGATAGAGTTCAATTTGCTGGTAATAATAGCCCCAAATCCGTAATTGATCGTGGAGTTCCTTACTATCCACTTCGAGGCGAAATGATAAAACTTTGCTAGCTTGTTGCCATGCTGAGGCTTCGCTGAGATGGTTAAAAACTTGCAAATATCGATCTACCTTCTCTAAATTGTTTGCATCCGCAGGTGGCTCGTCCTCCAGTATGAGGAAATATTCGATCGCGACATAATCATCCAGATACTCAATTGGAACTGCATCAAGATCGATTTCTAATGCGGCAAACAATCTTTGCCCTGCGGTTAAACTAGCCATTTTATTCAATCAAGCTCCCACTTTTTAAACAAATCTTTGCGATGCTCTAAAGCCACACTGCGAATAAGATTATGTAAGCCCAACACGCGATGACTATTGTGATTCAGAGATATCTCGACTAAAAAGCGATCGCACAATTCATCCAAAACTTTCTGCTGTTGCTCTTTGTCATAGGTTTCTTTTCTCAGACGCTTGACATAAACTTCTAATTGCCTCAGCCAGCCAGAATCTTGCACGGGTCGGCGATATTTTGCTGCTACACAAATCAATAGATAAGCATCCGTATTCTGGAATTCCAGTCGTCGAAACACTGCCTCAAGGCGTTGCTTATAGACCTTGAGCCTGATTTCGCGCGTTAGTTTATGCAATTTCCAATCATCATCCGCGCCTTCCAATTTAGCCCCTGCTTCGGCTTCCGCTAAAGCGGTTTCGACTTCTTTAATCTCACCACCCACATGTTCCCAAAATGCAACAGCACTTTTGCCAAACGACTGCACGATATCGCCAATCACCACACGCAATGTCAGAGGATGCCCGTGATAGACCTTGGCAATTCGCATCAGTAAGGCTCGATCTTGCGAATCTGCACGCACATCCAAGCCTGCTTTCTCAAATAATGCAATCTGCTCATCATCAGCCAGTCCACCCAAAATCTCGCGGTGATATAGAGTTGGATAGCGAGAGGCTAAGGCTTCGATCTTCGCAGGCACATCCTGAGAAGTGACAATCAAGCTGCTTTCGCAAGATTCTATGGCTAAAAACTTAGCAAAAAACTTCCCCCACCACTCATCTTCAAAATCGCCCCAACCATATTCTTCATTCTTTGCCAAAATCGCCTCTAAAGAGTCAATCAGCACCAGTACTCGATTTTCTTGTAAGTGGTCGATCAATCTAGCTAAAATCGCGGTTGGCTGTTTGTCTTGAATCAATAGGCTATAGCCTAATTCTTCTGACCATCGCTCGGCGCTACTCGCAAAGTCTTTGGGCTTTTCATCGTTATCAAAATTGATTCTCAAAATCTTGGAAAATCGCGTTTGCACCCGATCGGCGATACATTCCGACAAAGCGGTTTTGCCGATTCCCGTAATTCCTAGGAGCAAAAGCAAGCGACAAGAGCCGCGCAGTTTTTTGGTAAGTGAACTGATAAGCTGCTTTCGCCCTACCCAGCGATCGTCATAGGCAGTCCAATCTTCGATGCGATCGGGCAAAAGCTCGCAAATCTCTTTCCAATCTTCAAGCCAATTGGGGATTTCTAATAAGCTAAAGTAGTTCTCAATCGTCTCTCGTTCCATGCCATCACCATCATAAAACTTAGTAAAAGTTCCACGATGCACCCCATTCTTTGCCTCGCAAAATGCACTGAGCGAGTCATATTCTATCAAGGCTTCTTTAACTAGCCTCAACCCTTTGGGGGTCAGCCTAAATAATTTTGGTCTATTTCTTGCCATCCTACACTCACATTTTTTTCGTTTTAAGCATGATAGATGATTTGGTGGCGATCGTACAGTCAAACGTACAAACAACGTGCAATTGGCTAATGACTTGAGTAACTATTAGGTTTTATTTTGATTAGAAGAAGTATCGCAAACTAAGCTTTTAAGTTTTTATAAAAGTTACAAACACAACAACTATGACAAACAAAATCAGAACTATTTTTGTATTATGTTTTAGCGCTCTATCAAGTATTTCAGCATCTACATTTATGGCGCAAGAATCACAAGCTGCACAAAGACTTGGTGGTCTCAACATTACTCAAGATACATGTAGAGCACAAACCTATGTGTTTTATGTTAAACCTGTTGTTTTAAATAGTAAAGATGCCTATTCTTGGCGTTGTCGTGTCTATCCTTTACCTGTACTCTCTGGACCATATTTATATGAGACAGGAATTGATATGACAAAAGTTTGTGAAAGTCAGTATGGAAGGGGTGCATATTCATCACCGATGAATACCAAGGATGCATACTCCTGGCAATGTTACAGGTAGTATTGTCGATGAAAATGGTTGCATTTTTGCGGAAATTGTGTTGTCCAAACTGAGCCAATGAACTTTACGAAGTAATGAGATGAATAAATCAAGCCTGATCAGCTTATCAATTCTCTTCCTGATTTTAGGGGGTGGAATGTCTTTAATCTCAAGCAGAATTTCCTGCATGGGAGACTGCTATTTGATTGTTAGTGGAGACTTAATGTTTGGGGGACAGGGCATGAGACTGGATCGAAGTGTAGGAGGTTTAATCCAGAACTCTCCCTATCTTTTATGGGGAATTGGCGGTGCATATCTTATTGCAGGCCTAGTCAAAGCTGACGAGAAAAAAGATTGAACTTCCTTCTTTTTGTGACAACAGATGGATCATTGTAATTTTTTTATCAAGTCCTAAACATAAAAACTGCTTGAGAAACCATGAAAATAGCCCTAAAAAAACGTAATATCCTTTACTTCGCAGTTGGATTAGCGTTTGTCCTCTATCTGTCAAACCCAAGTATGAAAGACTTTGTGAGATCTTCGGCAGTACTGGAAGGTGAGGCTGGAGATGACCTCATTTCTTCTATGTGTACTAATCTTTATCCTGAGATGGCAGATTCTCAATGTAGATCGTCTTATTTCTTTTCAGGAAGTAGAAATCAAGAGCAAAAATACGATTATGTAGAGAAAAATTCTACGCGAATCAACCTGTTTCTTTTTAGCTTATATAAAACTGATTTAATAATTAGCAAAGGCAATGCCAGAGCACGAGTATCTGTTACAATCAGTTCATCTGAAATTCGCATTGGAATTTTAGGTAATATTTTTCCTAGCTATTTCATCTTATTCGTTTTTGCTCCTTTCATAATTATCACTGTGCTGACTTTTATCTATTTTTATAGTAATGGTTATATATCTCTGCTATAAAAATCGCGTTTGGCAAGTGGCTGAAATTCTTCTCTTGTATTGATCTCTGGGTGGACTCTCTAAAATCATAGATAAGGTATCTATTGTTTTTTGCTTTCCACAATTTTTTCTAACTAAGCAATTAAGTCTGATGCAATATGAAAAAAATATTCATTGGTTCTCTCTTCACAATTTCAGTACTAGCTCTTTTGGAGAATTGTAGTATTCCTTCCCCACCAGCTATAAATCCTCAGCAGTCTTCTATTCCTTCTGCTAAAAGCGAGGCTGAGACTATAGCCGTCTTAAGAACGAAGCTATTAGGGACGTGGGCACAGTGTTTAAATCAGCCATGTGTCCTTGTAGGTCAAGAACAACAATACGTCTTTGGACCAGACGGTCAATTGTCAACGTTCCAATCAGATGATCCAGATATGGTGCGTTCCAATCAGAGATATGAATTAAGGAAATCTGCACGATCTTATGAAATCGAAACTGGATTTGTAGCAAATAACGGAAGTTTGTACAACTCTTCAATTGCCGAACTTAATTTCAAAAATGATTCGCAAATGTTTTTGACAGCTAAGGATAATTCAGGCAAAGATCATGCTAAGGAGTTTCAGAAAGTTTCTAATCATTTCCTTATAGTTTCAGATGGGAAAATGCAAGCATTGAGATCCAGTCTTAGAACATACATATGGTCGGTGAATAAGGCGCAACAGGCTCACTTTTCTGAGCGAAATAGATTTAGCAACGATCTGAGTTCCTTAGGACTTGGCGATCAAGCATTACCATCAATAGCAAATGGATATTCTTTCACGGTTGGAGTTTCAAATGGTATGGTGGTTAATACGGGGGTATCATCAAGAACAGGAGAGTATGCGTATCTGGGAGTTGTTTTACTGGTGCGTATAAGCGGAGATGTGACCTCGGTTGCAATTATGTGTGAGAGTAATGAGCCAACGACACAAATTCTAAATTATCAGCCACCCTCGCCAATTTCTATTTCAGATAATAAACCAACATACAATCTATCTGATTTAAAATGCCCTTCTGGCAGTAAACCCCGAGGAGCTTAATAGCTATGTCAGATTGGGAGTGAAATCACATTACATAAATTCCGTGATTGAGTCAATTTCAACTCGATCTTTTGGTTGAGTCCTAGCTATTTCAACGCGCCACTAACTTTTGTAGCGATCTCTTTAACTAGGAATTGAGAAGTGATCGCAACCAATTCTAAGTTCCATTCCCTCATTCCTTCAGCTTTTTTATAGAATGATTACAACAAAAGTATTACGCAATGGAATCCCACAATCAGGACTCAATGTTTATATCATTGCTGATATAAAACTCTGTACAAACGGCACTGTCAGAGATGCCATCACTGATGAAAATGGTGAGGCTAAAATTGACTTTAAGCCTTCGCTGACGGGAAATGTCATTATCAACAGACAAATCGTACATCAAGGCGCATTACTTCCTTATCTCACCATTCACATTTAGTGTTTGAGATTAAACATCGCACACTTTACTCCATCAGATCTCATCAGGATTTATCCCCATCGATCTTAAATAAGTAGCTAACTTCTCTTTTTGCTGACGTTCTTGAAGAACTTGTTCCTCAGCCGTTGGATATCTCACCCCATTGAGATCGTACCAATAGAGCCACTCGCGCTCCCATCCAATATGTTCGCCTTGCTCGCAGCCCAAACCTAAGCCAATCTCAGGTAGCCAAACTCGATTGTTTTCACTAGATAGAAGTTCATATTTCCCTGCGATTAGTTTATAGACTTCCAATCTTTGTCTATTTCTGAACCTGCCTCTTCTACCGCTCAATGGATTGTAAATGACATAATACAAAATCCCTAGGGTTTGATAATCTGCTAGCTTATCTTCATATTCACTGTTATAGCGTTCGGAAACTACTTCCAAGGCAAGGAACGGTATGATGTTTTGCTCTTCCCACAAAACATAGCTGAGTCTGCCTCTTTCGCCTGTATTCCGTTTCACCCCGATCGCAAGAAACCCATCAGGTACGATCGCAGGTTTGTCAGGATTATAGTGAACGGCCATATCCACGCCAAAGTACCAGTCATCGCGATTTGCCCAGATAAATGCCAATAAACTCAGCAATAGATTTGGAATGTCATTTTGGAGCTGATTATCCACAGGAGTTTCGTCAGAGGAAGGTAACTCCTCGGCAGTTGGTAGGCGGCGATATTCAGAAGGTACTGTAACCATAGCTTTTTGGCGCGTTACGTTAGCTTTATTCTGGCATGGTTTTATGCAAAGCTAAAGAGGCTTAGGCTCATACTTTTTGAGGTTTCTCACGACTAAGCGTAACCAGAAATCTACATAAGTCCTAAATAATTGCTTAAATTAAGTATGAGTAACAAGAGACTTGCTGTAGGTAATTTATGGGACGAACTTTAACAACAAGCTTAGGGCGGATTTTGGCGATCGCCAGCAATGTATTTCGCGAAACGGTGCGGGAGCAGGTTCTGTATTTAACCTTGCTGTTTACCTTCGTACTAATCGCCGCGATCTTGGCAATTCCAGAATTCTCGGCTGAGGGTGCACCCAGAATGATCGTGGACTCAGGTATGGCAGCGATCGAAGTTGTGAGCTTGATCGTGGCAATGTTTGTCGGCACAAATCTAGTGAATAAGGAACTAGAGAAACGCACGATTTTTGTGTTGATTGCCAAACCGATGAGTCGGGCTGAGTTTATTTTGGGCAAACACTTAGGCATTAGTGCCGTGATCGCTACACTAGTTTCGATCATGACCGCAATTTTCATCGCCTTAATGGCTATTCGTAAAATTCCTTTGCCAACGGATGCGATTTTGATCGCCAACTTTTTTACATTTTGGCAAATCATGCTGGTGGCAGCGATCGCTGTCCTATTCGGAACCTTCAGTAGTTCTCTGGTGGCAGCGTTGTTAACCTTGGCAAGCTATTTGGTGGGAAACTTTAGCCGCGATTTGCTTTTACTCGGCGAAATCTCTAAAAATGCTAGCTTTCAAAATGTTACCCGTTTTCTCTATCTGGTGTTACCCGATCTATCTCGCGCCAATTTAAAAAATGAGGCCGTATATGGGATTTTGCCCAGTATTTTCGACCTCTTCAACAATGGTGTGTATATTTTTAGCTACGCCTTGCTGGTGCTAGCGATCGCGATCTTAATCTTCTCAAGACGTCAGTTTTAGAGAAGGTTATCAGTTTTCAGTAATCGGTTATTGGTATCTAGACGGACAACTAAATAACTGACAACTAAAAGCTAGCAAGCCTCTGCTGCCATCACGCACTTTAAGATAGTTAGACCCTTTTTAACCTGACGGGAAATCGTAACGGCACTGACCCCTAGCATTTTGGCAACTTCTCGTTGGGTGAGGTCTTCTAGAAAGACAAATTCGACAATCTCGCGGGTACGTGACTCTAGATGGGTTAGTGCTTGCTGTAAACGAATATGATCGTCTTGCAGTCCTTGCAAACGCGGATCGGGAACCATCTCAGCAAGGCAAGCAGAGCAATCTTCATCAGACCGAACGGGGGCATCTAGGCTGAGGGGGCAGCGATTTTGATAGGCTAGTTTTACTTCTTGCCACTCGACTAGGCTTACACCTAGAGCATTGGCGAGTTCCTGTGGGGATGGTTCCCGCTTAAGTTCGCTGCGTAACTGTTGGGCTACTTTGATCGCTTGTTGGTGTAATTCTAGGCAACGGCGAGGGACTCGCAGGGTTGAGCTTTTGTCCCGTAGGTAATGTTGAATTTCGCCTCGGATATAGCGCACGGCAAAGGAACTAAAGGCATAACCGCGATTCACTTCAAATCGCTCGATCGCACCCATCAAACCAATCGACCCAACTTGTAACAGATCTTCATAGGCCTCTGACGCTTGGTTGATCCAGTAACTCACTTCTTTTTTGACCAGACCAATATTGAGCTTGACCAACTGATTGCGGACTTTTGCAGATGGCGATAGACGATAGGCTTTGAGCAGTTCAAGTGTTGTGCTCTTGTCTTCTGCGGAAAACTCTCTGATTTTGGATTCAGCGTTACGTTGGTTATCGGCAACAACGGCTAGATTTTTGGGTTCAACTGTGATTGTTTGCGTCATGTCTTCATTCCTGCCATCTGTTTCATTACGTTAGCCACCGACAAATGCTTAAAAATTATCCAGTTCAAGCATGTATGTAGCTTAGTCGAGCGATCGCCAAACCGTCACCTTGCAGCCCGTTAGGAATTTATGGCGTTTCTTTACTGGTTTTACCTAACAGCCTGTTAGGTTGAAGTTTTACAACAATTCCCAGATCGCCAGCTTTTGGTTGCATAATGCTGATGTCTTTATATAAATGCTTTGAAAATAGCTAATCGCTGACACTTCATTGCGATAAACGTTCGGATTGTCGATTTTTTGTTACGATCCTCAGTGATTGACTTTGTGACCGCAGTAATCCGATGGTATCCAACCTCGATAACTTTGACAGGCTATTTCCAGAAGCTGCACAGAACTGGGATCTTGCAAGGCTGTATGCAGATTTGGAAACTTCCACAGGAAAAGAACTCAAGCCCTTTGAGAAAGCTTGTTTGCGGGGACTGTTGTGTCGTTATCGCCCTGGACAAATCGCCTTTAAATTTGCTTGGACATCAGGAACCCTCAGAGTTGAGCTGAATAAAGGTCTATATCGATCGCTAGAGGCATTAACAGGAAATCCTTCTAACACGCTGAAATGGGAGCATATCGGCGAATGGTTAGAGGCAAAAGGATATAAGGTTTCATTCCAGCATCAGGTTGGCATTCAAGGGAATCGGATCGATTGGGGTGAAGCGCCGGATATCCCCAGCTTTTTTGGGCGGGTCGAAGATATTAGTAAGTTAGAGCAGTGGATTGGGAACGATCGCTGTCGTCTCGCGGCGGTATGGGGGATGGGGGGCATTGGTAAAACTGCCCTCGTCGCAAAATTAACCGAGAAAGTCCAAGCACAATTTGAATGTACGATCTGGCGATCGCTGCGGGGCGCACAGCCTTTATCCCAACTGCTAGAGGATATTCTGCCATTTCTGGCTGGGGGAAACCTTCAGGGCGCGGCAGATACCTCAGCTTTGCTCGAACTCCTAAAAACCAAGCGCTGCCTAATTGTCTTGGATGACTTTGAGACGATCTTACAAGATGGAGAACTGGTGGGACTGTATCGTCAAGGTTGCGAAGGCTATGCCCAGTTACTAGAACGAATTGGCTCAGAGCGCCATCAAGGCTGCTTGATTGTGGTGAGTCGCGAACAACCCAAGGAAATTTCTACCCATCAAGGACAAGATTTGCCCGTGCGCTCTTATAAACTGGGAGGCTTAAAACGCCAAGGCGCTTTGGAACTGCTCAAAGCGAGAGGTTTCTCTGGCTCTGAGAATGGTTTAGAGGTTCTGGTCGAGCAATATCGAGGCAACCCCTCGGCGCTCAAAATCGTGGCAACGACGATCCAAGATCTGTTTAATGGCAATATCTCGGAGTTTCTCAAGCATACTGCCTTGGCGTTGGGGGATATTCTGCGTACCTTGCTCTATCAGCAGTTTGAGCGTTTATCTGACCTAGAGAAAGATGTGATCTATTGGTTGGCGCTAAAACGTAGACCTGTATCTTTGGCGAATTTGCGTGAAGACATGGATCTGCAAACATCTGGCTCAGAACTCATTAATGCTTTGGAGTCTTTACGGTGGCGATCGCTGATTGAAAAAGTGACCGAGCAGGATGAAGTCATGTTTATGCTAGAACCTGTCGTCACCAAGTATGTAAACAAAAACTATATTGACGAAATTAGTAAGGAAGTTAATGACATTCTTACCAATCGCAGCTTTAGTAAGATTCGCCTGCTCAAAAGTCATGCTTTGGTGGAAGATCGTGCCCCAGACTCGATTCGAGCGATCCAGATCCGTTTGGTGCTCAAGCCCATTAAAGATAAGCTCGCCAAATCGTTGCTCCAAGCAGAACTGACAGCGGATACACTCCACGATATTCTCTCGGCACAATTAAACCCAGCTTTGCAGGATGGTTATGCTGAGACAAACATGGCTCTATTGGGGCTATGGTGGTAGTTCTTTCAATCGACTGTCCAAAATAAAACGACTGTCCAAAACAAAAACTCCCCATCAGCTTTGGGGAGTTTTTGTTTTTTCTCCCCCCTTTTGAAAGGGGGGCTAGGATAAAGCTAGGGTTACAGCTAGATTTAAACCAGTGTGACACTACCGATAAAGCGATCGGACTCTGCCTTTGCCTCAGACAATTGCTGGGAAAGGAGAGGTAGGTCAGCCCCATCGATTCTTGGTTTTACAGACTCAAAGGCAGGCACAACAATAGACTTGTCTTGTTTAGCAAGACGGTTGTAAAGCTCTTGGGTATGTGGGTAGTTGAAAGCAGGGAAGGTGGTATAGCGGTTGTAAGGTACGACATCTTCACCAAAAGCTTCTAGATACTCAAGGCTACTGACGAGTTCGGTCACAAATGTCTTGAGACCTTTGTTTGCCAGTACGAGATTGTACTTGCGAATTTCGGCTTGATCCAAAGGAGCGCGTCCCAAGAAGTGCTTTGTACCCAATTCGATCACCTTGGTGTTCGGATAAGGGGTGTAAAACTCCTTGATGTACAGGTCAGAAGTCCCGATCGCCAAGATAAATTCCTTGACAGAAATCTCACTATTTTTTAGACGGCTAGCAAAACGGCTAAATTGTTCGTCGGCAACATAGGCATCCATGTCACGCTCGAATACTTGGCGGTAAGCAGCACGGACGAGGCTGTTGACTTCAACTGGTTCGGTATTGGTGAGTTTGAATACCTTGGTTTGTACGCGTTTCTTGGTAACACCTTGGGCAATGCGATCGCGGATTGAAACCTCTGAACGTTGCTCCGTAACAGCACCCAATTCGATAAAGCGAGGAGTTTTCGTTTTATCAGCTTTTTCAACCGCTCTTCCGCGATTCTTTCTGAGAGAAAGACCTGCGGGGGTGAGATAACGCTCGTAAGGAACCGTATCTTCACCAAAAGCTGCCGAGTAGTCAGTGCTGTCAATCAAAGCATCAATCAAGGCATAGAAACCTTGTTTGGCACAGATGTCATAGTACTTATTCATCTCTGGGCGGCCATAGGTAGGACGACCGATCAGACGACGGTGGATATACTCGATCGCTTTACAGACATAGAGCTTTGTCCAATAGAGATCGCGGAATAGGTTGGACTTGGCAAGCTGACGCACAAACTCGCGTACCGTAATTTCGCCATTTTCCAGTTTGATCTCAGAGACTTTTAAACGCTGACCTTCATAAACATCCCGACCGATTACTTGCAGATAAATGGCTCGGATCACTGCTTGGGTAGAGTTTTCGGTGTTTTTGATGCTTATACCCTTCGTAAACTTTTTGCCACTAAAGGCTGGGAGTTGATCGAGCTTAAACACCTTAGGTCCAAGTGTTCCAGGGGGTTCACCGATCGCACCAGGATTGCCGAGTTCGTTAGAAGTTGGCGGACCAACGCGAATCAGAATGCGGTGCGTATCCTTGCCGAATGGAGCAGGACTGGAACTGGGATTTCTGGTTTCTTTGGGGAAGATCGCGCCAAATTGAATTTCCAGAGGATCGTTACCAGAGCCATAAACATGCTGATCGGGTAAGGAGCGTTGGTAAGACGCAAACAGGGTAATGAACTGAGGAACCTTACGGAAGGGGGCAGAATATTTAAACAGGTCAAACTGTGCGCCCCAGTTACGACTAGGTTGTGCCTCTTGACCATAACCGCGCTGATAGGGAACGGTTTCTTCGCCAAAATAGTCGCTGTACTCAGTAGAGTCAACCAGTGCATCGACTAGGGCACTCAAACCACCTGTAGAGACAATGGAGAAATACTTTTGTACTTCTTCGCGACTTTCAGGGGCGCGTCCGAGGAAATGCTTAAAGGCAAGTTCGAGAGCGCGTGAATTAATGAAGGGTAAAAAGAACTGGTCGCGATACAGAGGCGACTTGCCGAGGCGGCGCACAAACTCGCGGGTAGAGATTTCGTTGTTTTTAAGCTTCGATTCTAGGTCAGAGACGCTTTGGCTATAGGCACGGGTAATATCGCGCTCAAAAATTTGGCGATAGGCGGCCCTAACCACATCGTTCTTCTCGGTTGAAGAAAGACCGGGCTTCATCACAAACTTTTGACGGCGCTCAGCAGTGTTGAAGTAGATTTGGGGTAAGCTCAAGCCTTGCAAATCTGAGGAGTTGCGCTGACGAACCTTTTCAGAGGGGGTAGGAGCTTTAAACTCAGCGATCGCTACATCCATGTACTGACCGACGAGCGCGATCGCTTCAGCATCGCCAACAAAGTAGCTTGCCGCAGCTTGCTTCATGGTTTGCAGAGCCACAATCGTTGCCTCAGTAGAGCAAGCAGCCTCGATAATCTCGCGCAAACCTCTGGTGTTTTGAGCCAAGATATTGGGGTCACCTGCTACGATCGCGTAGGTGGCGTAACGCAAAAACCAGCTCAAATCCCGCAGCGACTTTTTCATGCGCTCGGGACCATAGCGAGAAATGTTAATGGGGCGGAAGTTGGCTGGAGGTTGATCGATTACACCTGTAATCCCAGTGGCGCTAAAAAAGGACTTGATCGTATCGATAAAGTTAGAACTAGCCTCAGCATAGGTAACCAACCCTAAATCCATACTGCGCTTGATGTTTATCGGAAGACCATCTTGAGCAACTTGGATTTCGTCTTCCTTGGGCTTCTCTAGAAACGCCATCGCCGAACCACCCGTAAAAATACGGCTAGCAGCACGAGAAACGATGTTATCGGAGTTTTTTGTCAGGATGGCAGCGATCTCTAAGCGTTTAACGCCAGATTGGAAATATGCAGTTAAGTCGTCAAGCTCACTACGGCCTGGAAACCGATCCTGTTGTTCTACCTGTGAAATTGTGGAGGTTAGGGCAGTCTGATATAACCGGGGACGGGCGTTAACTGCTCCGCTCGATGCTGTCACACTCATTTGTCTACCTTTTTTTAATGTAAGGATTGTATGTAAAACGTCAAATTAATATTCACCCAGTATAAAGGGGCTAGTAATCTATCTCACCAGAAAATGTCCACCTTACAAAGTAATTTCAACATTTCGTGAAGATAAGTTTTGTAAAGTATCTTAAGGTTAGGACTCGGATGACCCGCCCCAAAATATCTCAATAAAACAACTATAGCGATCCTTAATTGTTGGCGAGCCTAGTGAATTTCTAGTCTGTGCAGGCAAGATGCCTGCGTTACAGTTTTACAGATTTACAACTTATAGGATTTAGGATTGCTAGTTTGCCCTCTTGCGCGGCAACACAATGCCTAATAGGGGTGGCGCGATAAAAGTTGTAACAATCACCATCACCAAAATCGCGGCATTTAAAGCAGGGGATAGCGCCCCACTGGCTGCACCAACTCCCGCAAACACTAGCCCCACTTCACCGCGAGGAATCATGCCAACCCCGATCGCTAAGCGATTAATCGGTACTTTCCCACGGATGGTAAAGCCCGTTACCACCTTGCCCAAAATTGCCACCACAATTAAAAATGTGGCAATAATTAGCCCTTCTCGATTCTCTGGAATCAAGGGATTTAAAACGCCGAGATCGGTTTTAGCTCCTACTGAAACAAAGAAAATCGGTACAAAAATATCCGAGATCGGTTTTAACAAGACTTCGAGCTCTTTGCGCGGATCGGACTCTTCGAGCACTAACCCTGCGGCAAAAGCCCCTAAGATCGCCTCCAAATGTAATGCTGCCCCAAGATATGCCATGCTCAAAGCAAAAATCATGGCTGGAACAATTACTCCCCCTCTGGTTTTGAGGCGATTAATTACTCTTATGAATGCTCTGTTAAAAAATCTACCAAGCCAAATGGCTCCTAGTAGAAAAACTGTAGCGCCAACGATTAGCAAAACAACGTTGGTAACATCTACCTTTCCTGTTTTCGCAAGACTTGCCACCACAGCCAAGACCATAATTCCCAGAACATCATCGATGACTGCGGCTCCCAGAATAATTTGACCCTCTTTGGAATTTAACTGACCCAATTCTGATAGGACTTTAGAGGTAATCCCTATACTGGTTGCTGTGAGCGCAGCTCCTGCAAAGATCGCAGGAATTGCTGACATGTGAAACAGCAGCATCAAGCCCACCGTTCCAAGTGCGAAGGGTACGGTCACGCCTACCACTGCCACGATCGCAGCTTGAGCCCCCACTTTGAGTAATTCCCGAAGATTTGACTCCAACCCAATCTCAAACAGCAGAATAATCACTCCTAACTCTGAAAAATCATAGAGTATCTCACTGATTGAGGCGAAGGTGGCTGGTGTGGCTTCGGCACTTAGCCCATTTGTGGCTTGCAAAAAAGCCACAATCATAGAATTAGATCTCGCATCGTTTCCATTCGCAAATATAAGGATATGGAACGCTGAGACCCCGATTAAAACGCCACCAACCAGTTCGCCTAAGACTGTGGGAAATCCAAACCTATGCGATATCTCTCCACCTAACTTACTGGTGAAATAAATGACGACTAAGCTTAGTAAAACGCCTGCGAGGACAATGGAACTGCTTGCTTGGACTGCAGTTGCCAGTAAAAATGTTGGTTTGCTAAAATCAAACCCAAAATTGAAAATAGAAGCAAGAGAATCTCCTAGATTTGCTCGAATCATTAGCTCCTGATAGGTTGTGTTTACCCAAGATAGTATCAATTTTTCGCTTCGTTAATCGGTACAAGATCGTACATTTGCGATCGTAGCAGTCAAAGGAAAACTCAAGGGTGCTTTCCATGGATCTCTGCATCCCAACCAATTCTTTTGTTTAGCGCTCTGATTGAGCCGAATCTCGCTAGGTTTTTCACCGCAGTCGGCTGAATATTCAACTGATATCCAAACGGTAAAAGGGTGAGATGCCGCAAATGGCTTTGCGATTGTTTAAATTGCTATAATTAGGCTCAGCTTTTTGGCGATCGTTATGCGATCGAAACCTATGACGAATACAATCGGTAAATTAGAGACGATCTACCCTAGCACCGACGGACAACCGATGGCAGAAAGCACGGAGCATTATCAATGGATTGTCACGATCGCGGGGGGATTAGAATCTCTCTTTAAAGATGATGAGAATGTATTTGTTGCGGGGGATTTATTATGGTATCCCGTAGAAGGTAAGCCTGAAATTCGTCGTGCGCCTGATGCAATGGTGGTATTTGGTAGACCAAAGGGGTCAAGAGGTTCTTACATTCAACATTTAGAAGGAGGAATAGCACCCCAAGTAGTATTTGAGATTTTGTCTAGAGGCAATCGCATTTTAGAAATGTTGCGTAAGTTTGATTTTTATCAAACCTATGGTGTGGAGGAATATTTCGTTTACGATCATCTTTCTAATGACTTGGTAATATGGACGAGAAATCACGAACAGAATCGATTAGAACCTGTTGAAGATATCCAAAATTGGCAAAGTCCCCGTTTAGGGATTCGTTTTGAACTTACTGATGAGAGTTTAAATATTTTTAATCCTGATGGAACTAAGTTTTTGACCTATCTCGAACAGGTCGAGCAAAAGGAAAAAGCTCTTGATGCAATGTCTAAATATGCGACTAAGTTACGTGAAATGGGCATCGATCCTGATTCGCTCTGATTTTAATACCCGATCGCTGCCCCGATATTGGTATGGAGAGTCTTCAATCTGATCGACTGACAAAAGTAAATAGTGGGAAGGGGAAAGCATACAGAGAATGGATTTGAGTAAAAAATGAATCAAGAATTGCCAACATCCATTTATTTGCATATCCCATTTTGTCGAAGGCGCTGCTTTTACTGCGATTTTGCTATTACTACGGGGGGCGAAGACCTCAAACAACGCTATGTCGAAACCCTCTGTCAAGAAATCGCCCTGACTGCTGCCCATAAACCACCTAAAGCCCAACTCCAAACTATCTTTTTTGGTGGCGGCACTCCTTCGCTTTTGAGCGTCGCGCAAATCGATCGCATTCTCGAAGCGATCGCAAGGCATTTTGGCATCGTAGCAAAGGCAGAAATCTCTCTGGAAGCCAACCCAGGCACGATCGCTTTAGAAACCGCCGCAGGCTACCACGCCTCGGGTGTAAATCGGATTAGTTTAGGGGCACAGGCATTTCAGCAGGAACTTTTGGATGTTTGCGGAAGGGGGCATAGCGTCGAAGAAATCTATACTGCTGTAGATGTCATTCAAAAGGCGGGGATTGCGAACTTCAGTTTAGATCTGATCTCAGGCTTACCCAAACAAACGATCGCGCAATGGCAAGAGTCTTTAGATCGTGCGATCGCCTTTGCACCCACCCACATGTCGATCTATGACCTCACGATTGAAGAAGGAACGGCATTTGGGAAACGCTATCAAGCAGGCGATCGCCCCCTCCCTACTGAAGAGATGACCGTTGAGATGTATTTACTGGCAAGGCAAGCCCTGCAATCATCGGGTTACGAACATTATGAAATCTCTAACTACGCGCGATCGGGCTATCAATGCCAACACAATCGCACCTATTGGCTCAATCAACCTTTTTACGGGGTCGGCATGGGAGCGACCAGCTATCTAGATCGAGAACGCATCGATCGCCCTCGCAAAATCCGCGAATATTTTGAAATGGTGGAAGCTTGGCAGCAATTGGGCAAGGTTCCGTTTGCGCCTAAGGTTTTAGATGTAGAAGAGTTGTTAGACTTGCTCATGCAAGGTTTGCGGCTTTCAGAAGGCTTAAGCCTTCAATCTCTAACTCAAAGATATGGCAAGGAATTAAGCGATCGGGTGTGCGAGTTGATGGAACCCTATCTCGGTAAAAAATGGGCAAGTCTAGAGAATGGATATCTCAAATTGATTCCACCCGATGGCTGGCTTTTCTCAAATGAGATTATTACCGATTTGTTTGAAAAACTTGGCTGAGAACGAGGATCGCTATTTGGGTGGGAACTTACACTTGACCTGAATCTCAAAGTTGCTTTCGGCAGAGGCTTTAGTGAGGACGGGAATACCTGCTTCACCGCTAATCTTTAAGCCAAACTTGAGCGTGACTTCTTCTACCTGAGCATCACCGAGATTTTTGAACGCTCCGATCGCATATCTCGTATAAAGACGAATCGTTTCGTGAACTTCTTGCAGTCTAGCGATCGCGTCTTCTTTGACCCCATAGGACTCGCGATCGTTGCTTGACTCAGTGGGTAAATCGTCATCTGACTCAGCAATCTCGATCGTCCGAATTTCGCCATCTTCTTGTTCGATGTAAATTTTGTGAGCCATAGCAGAGACACAATTAAGAGTTTTGCCTGTATTCTATTAGCACAAGGCAGCGATCGCAATGTAGATTTTTAGATTATGGCTCGATATGGTTTGGTGGTGGGTGTAGCCAAATATAAAATGCCACTGGGTAGCCTCAGTAAGACGGAGGGCGATGCCAAGGCAGTTGCCGATCTGCTCAGGCAGCATGGGGATTTTGAAGATATTCAGGTGCTTACAGGTGAGGTGACAGCAAAGCAGCTAGAAGATGCGCTGGGGCGATTGCTGACGGAACGGGCAGAGCGTAATGAGGCTCTGATCTACTATACGGGTCATGCTGTAGTCGTGAAGGGAAATTTTGGCAAAAAACGCGGCTATTTTGCACTGTCAAATACAACGCTAAAAAATGGTAATGGGGCAATCACAGGAATTGAGAATGGCATTGCCTTAGACGATCTGAGCGGTCTGATTGGTGAGGCAAATTTGAGCAATCTAGTGGTGTTGCTCGACTGTTGTCATAGCGAGACATTATTGGAAGAAAGTCAGGGATTTTTGCAAAAGGCAGTTGTAACACAAGCATTTGCAGACTTTAAGAAAGACTATTTTTTGGTGTCGGCTTGTCGCAAGTTTGAAGAAGCCTATGCCATGAGAAGCGAAGCGCATAGCATTTTTACGGGGGCTTTATTACGCGGCTTGGCAAGCGATCGCGCCAACGATCGCGGCGTGGTCAATGCTAGCCAAATGTATGGCTATATTTCCGAACAGCTACGCGGTACGGGACAGGAGGCAGTCGATCTAGGGTTTGGTGGTGGCTCAATTCGGATGGTGGACTATCGGGCGGTGGTGGCAGAGAAAGTACCAGAGGATGTTTGTCCTTATGTGGGCTTAGAGGCTTTTACTAAGGAAACTGCCAAGTATTTTAAAGGGCGCGATCGCTTTGTGCGGTTGCTTTTACAAAAGCTGAATGAATCGAACTTTGTGCCTGTAATTGGGGCTTCGGGTAGTGGTAAATCTTCACTGGTGAGGGCAGGGTTGATCTCGGAGCTAGAGGCGCAGGGCAATTGGCTGATTTTGCCGCCAATTAAACCTGGGGACTTTTCTGACAACCCTGTGATGGGAATCAGTTGGGTATTGGCGCAACTTTGCCAGAGGGCGGATACCAAACGGGAAATTAGCAAAGCGATCGCGGCAGGAAACTTAGAAGCAGCGATCGCTTGTTTGGCCGAACCGAAAAAGATTTTGCTAGTCGTCGATCAGTTTGAGGAAATATTTACAGTTTGTCCAGTGGAAAAGGAAGCAGAACGCCAGCAATTTATCGATCTGTTGGTGGGGATTACGCAGTGCCCCGATTCGCGGTTGCGCGTGGTGACGACGATGCGGGCGGATTTCTTTGAGAATTGTCTCGGCTATCGCGGCTTAGGGGAGGTGATTCAGCAGCATCAGGTGCTGTTGCTGCCGATGAATGAGGCGGAATTGCAAGAGGCGATCGCTGCTCCCGCCAAAGCAGGTCAATATGAGCTAGGGGAGGGACTGCTGACAGCGATTTTGCGAGATGTGCGCGATGAAAAAAATGTGCTGCCATTGCTAGAGTTTGCCTTGACGCAGTTATGGGAACGCCGCGAAAATCGTCGGTTGACTTTCGCTATCTATGACGATTTGGGTGGGGTGATGGGAGCGCTGAACAATCACGCTAAGCTTATTTATGATTCGCTGAAACCTCAAGAGCAGGAATGGGCAAAGCGGATTTGTTTGATGTTAGTGCGTACTGGCATAGGGGAAAAGGATACGCGCCAACGCCAAACTAAGAAGGAACTTTCAAAACTGGCGAAAGATGGCGATCGCCAAGATTTTCAGATGGCACTGGATCGGTTGGTGGCAGCGCGACTATTGGTAACGGGAAAGGATGGGGATGGCGATGCTTGGGTAGATATGGCGCATGAGGCGTTGATGGATAAATGGCTATATTTCGCGAAGTGGCGAGAAGAAAAACGGGATGTGTTGCGGTTGGTAAATCGAATTAGGGATGCTTTTGATGAATGGAATAAAGCTCTGGACAAGGACAAGTTTTTATTACCTGAAGGTGTTGTCGCCCAAATCGAGGAAGTGGAAGTTGCCATTAACGATTACCTCACACCCGAACAACAGGAATTTGTGCGGCGAAATCGTTACAAATACAAGCCTTGGCTCGATCCTAGCAACTTTCCCGAAATGCTGGATATTCCCAGTGGCACGGTTTGGATGGGATCGCCCGATGGAAGAGGCTACGATGACGAAAAGCCCTACCACCAAGTCAGCGTACCTGCATTTCGCATGGGTAAGTATCCCGTCACTCAGGCACAATGGCGAACTGTAGCGATGTCGCCCAAAATAGATCGCGACTTGAGCCTATCTCCTTCCTACCATCGCGGCGACGATCGCCCTGTAGAGCAAATAACTTGGCACGAAGCCCAAGAGTTTTGCGCGCGGCTATCGAAACTGACAGGAGAGAGCTATCGCTTGCCCAGCGAAGCGGAATGGGAATATGCCTGTCGTGCGGGAGCAAAAGATTATACCGAGTATTGTTTTGGCGATGATGTCAGTCAGTTGGTCGATTATGCTTGGTTTGGAGACAATAGCGGCAAGTCTCCCTTGGATGCCACTGCGCTTTGGCAGGAATTTAGCAAAGAGAGTAGCAAATACACAAATAAACTTAGCGCAAATGGCAACAGAACGCACAACGTAGGAGGAAGACTGCCAAATGCTTGGGGTCTCTGCGACATGCACGGCAATGTTTGGGAATGGTGTGCCGACGATTGGCATGACAATTATGAAGGCGCGCCAAATGACTCACAGATTTGGGCAAAAGATATTAAGAATTATGAAGACGGCGAAAAAAAATTGCTTCGCGGCGGTTCTTGGGACTTTACTTCTTACGGCTGTCGTTCTGCTTTCCGTGGCAGGTACGTCGCAGACTATCGCTACGACAATATCGGTTTTCGGGTTGTTGTTTCGGTCTTCGGTTCTTCGTGAGGACTTCTCTTTTCCCTTTACACTCTTTCCCTCTTACCCTTTATCTTCGTGATTGGGGCGAAGCCCCTCAAATTTTTTTGCAAAAATAAAGAGTTGTAACTCTTCCAGCCAATCGTTCGACTTCGTGTCATGCTAAAAATCCCAATCCTTGTTTTTGCGTCTTAGTACGTAAGGCACATTGGGTGGGATTGAGTTCCAACCAGCTTCGCGGCGGTTCTTGGAACAATACTTCTAACAACTGTCGTTCTGCTAACCGTAACAGGAACGACGCAGACAATCGCAACAACAATATCGGTTTTCGGGTTGTTGTTTCGGTCTTCGGTTCTTCGTGAGTACTCTCAGCCATCAGAACTGATAAAAGGGATTTTATCGGGCGTATATTGAGAGTCCAAACTCTTTTCCAGCGATGCGGGTGACTGCATCCTAATATAAAACCGAGTCAGTTATTTTAGTAGGGTTTCCCGAAAGATTGACTGGCTCACCCACAGGTTTTAGATCCCAGCCCAGATTCAGATCCCCGACTTTTTCTACTTCAATCAAAAAAGACTTCAAATTTACAAAAAAAGTCGGGGATCTCAGCTCTACTACTCTTTTTATCTTGATGCCAGAACTTGCGATTATTCAAAAAACCTACGATCTGATTAAATGGTATGTTCCCATTCTCAATCGTTTGCCCAGAGAGCATAAGTTTCAGTTAGGAAATCGGATTGTCGAGACACTCTACAAATTCCTAGAATCCTTGATAGAAGCCAAGTATTCCAGACAAAAGCAGGCAAAACTAGAAAGCCTCAATGTTTCTCTTTCCATTCTTCGCTATCAAACTCGCCTCCTCTTTGACTTTGCACTTTTCTCAACCCAACGCTACGAATATGTCAGCAGGCTAATCGATGATATCGGCAACGATCTAGGGGGTTGGCTCAAACAACTTCAAAAAAGAACCGATGAAACGTCACGGCAACCTCTACCAGTAAATAGTTAGTTGGCTTGTCTGCTGGGCGTTCAGATCCCCGACTTTTTTACTCAAATCGCAGACAACTTTAAAAAATTACACCAAAAGTCGGGGATCTCGGCTTAGCTAGGGGCGTTTAGATCCCCGACTTTTTTACTCAAATCGCAGACAACTTTAAAAAATTACACCAAAAGTCGGGGATCTCGGCTTAGCTAGGGGCGTTTAGATCCCCGACTTTTTTACTCAAATCGTAGACAACTTTAAAAAATCGCACCAAAAGTCGGGGATCTTGGCTTGTCCCAAACTTGGCTCCCATTATTCATCTAACATTAAAGCCCTAAGTTGTGGAATTGAAGGGAGAGGATTTTCTGTTAAAAAAGACTGATATTCCTCCTTCGACGTAATCAGAGAGCGAATGAATTCTGTTTTAGGCAAACTTCCATTTCTCAAGCCTGCATATTCGCTAAAGCTAGAGAACTCCCATTCTAGAGCAGTTTTCACCAGACCAGCCTTGACTGGATTAAGATGAATATAACGCACCAAGTGAACCAAATACTCATCAGAATCAACTAACACAGCTTGAAATCTTCCCTGAAATAGCGAACCAACTCGATGAAAGCGCTTGTTAATACCTTTGGTATAGGCAAGAGAGAGCGATCGCATTGCTTCTGACAGACTACCTCCATTACATTGCACCAACAAATGATAATGATTGGGCATTAAGCAATAAGCCAAAATCGAGATATTGCCATCGATCGAATAGCGGCGAGCCAGCCTTAAAAAATGTAGGTAACTTTCTCTCTCAAAAAATATCGTTTGGTAATTATTGCCACGATTGTAAACGTGGTAACAGCTCCCTTGAGCAAAATTTATGGAACGGTGAGGCATAGCTAAAAATTCATAAAAAGGCTGCAAATGGGAGATTAAGATCCCCGACTTCTTTTATGATTAGCATAGATTCTCTTTAAACTTGCAAAAGAAGTCGGGGATCTACGGATCTGCTTTCAGCCAGTATCCATCATCTTTATTGCGATCGCTTATCCCGATTTGCCTAAGCGATTGGGCATGAGAAACTTGGAGATCTGTAGCATCGCGATCGCGCTTCAATTTGGGTACAAAGTTTTACCTGAACTTGCGATCGCGTAGATAATGATTTTCTATAATATAAATGCAGCAGTAAAAACATTACTTGCAAATAAAAAATGGCACAGCTAACCATCGAAATTCCAGACGAATTAGCCCAACGACTTGCCCCTTTTCAAAATCAACTGCCAGAACTGTTTACCCGTTTGATTGCTACAACATTACCTGACGAATCCCTGTCTGGTATCGATTTGAGTGTTTCTCAAGGGGCTGATGTTTCTCCTACTTATCTAGAAGTTCTCGACTTTTTAATCAATCGCCCTACCTCTGAGCAAATTGCCACCTTTAAGGTTTCAGAGCGATCGCAAACACGCTTACAGGAATTACTCCAAAAAAATTGTGATGCCAACCTTAGTTCTTCAGAAGTAGCTGAACTGAATCTCTACGAACAACTGGATGCACTCATGACCATGCTAAAGATAAGAGCCTACACTGCCCAAAAGTATCAAGGCACTTCCAGCGTTCCTAACCCAGCATGACTTCCTACATTTCTGCTTCACTTCGACAATTAGTGTGCGATAGAATTGGAATAAGCATTTTAAACATGAAGAAGGTTACATTTTAGGCTTAACCCCAATTGGCAGAACAACGATATTTTTGCTGAAACTAAATGAACCCAAGCGTTTGCAAATACGTAAAGCTCTAATATTGCAACAACTCTATCCATAAAATCTCTCTGTGAAAGATGGAAGAGTTGAATGATTCTGCACAACAAGCATTTTGAGTTGCCTATCCCTTACCATCCACATATGGGCGGCGATCGCTTTGGGTGATTTCTAGGGTATTTTCGATTCCCTGCCATTCCCCCGACTCTACCTTATCGATCAAATCTTGCAAAGTACTCTGATAAGCACGCAAACTTTTGAGTAAGGCGGGTTGATTGTATTCAGCCATTAATCGACCGAGTTCGGGATTGCCTCCGCCCACGCGACTGGTATCGCGGAAACCAGAACTAGCTAGTTTTTGAGCAAGCTCCGCGATCGCAGCATCCCCCTCTTGTTGGCAAGCCATAATTAAACTCGCGCTAACCATCACGGGTAAATGACTGATCCAAGCCACGGCGCGATCGTGTACCTCGGGACTGCACTCATGCACGATCGCACCCACAGACTGCCACAGCGATCGCACGATTTCTACAGCTTCGCGATCGAGGGCGTTATTTTGAGGATTTTCTAGTTGCGCTCCTTGAGGATCTACAGGATTTGCGAAGGGTGTGATCACGCAAGGACGTTGTTGAAATAAATTACGTTCGGCGGCGGAAATTCCTTGAAAAGCCGTACCCGCCATCGGATGACCTCCCACAAACCGACCCCATTGCTTAGACGCCTGTGCCACGATCGCGGACTTTACAGAGCCAACATCAGTAATGATGGCTTGGGGAGATAATCGACTGGAAATGGATGCGATCGCAGGCAAAATAGCAGGAATAGGCGTACAAATCACCACGAGATCGGCTTGCTTTAGATAGGGAATCATGTCTGGGTCTTGACTGGCAGCCTCGACTGCACCCATCAAGACTGCCTGCTTGCAGGTATCTTGATTTCGACTGATTCCCCAGACATAGTGATTTTGCTTTTGTGCGAGCAAATCTAAACCTAGGGATCCCCCTATTAGCCCCAAACCAATGATGCCAATGTTCATCTATTTGTCATTTGTCGGTTATCGTTAGAGCGATCGCAGTTGACGAATGACGTTGGTACACCCACGGTTGGGATGTAACCCGTAACTGCCGATCTAAAATTTGTTGAGGTTGAGCCCTGCTTCTTTTGCAAATGCTGCTAAGCCTTTTTTCTGAAGGGTCTTAATTGCTTTTGTGGAAATTTGTAAGGTGACGAAGCGCTTGCCTTCTGCCCACCAGATGCGTTTTTGCTGTAGGTTAACGTGTTGTAATCGTTTGTTACGTTTGTGTGAAAACGAGATGCTAACTGAGTTATTGGCTTTTTTGCCTGTTAGCTGACATTGACGACTCATGATTTTTGCTCCTGCATTTTATAGTCCAGTCAACCATTGTACAAAATTTGAGCACAAAAATATGGTTGCGATCGGTTATGTTGAATATTTTATGCTTTGCTGCTGTTCTTGTTAGCTTGTCAGTTAGCTTGTCATGGGCCTTCAACTACCTCCTATTCTACTGTCTTTAGCTCTGGTTCGGGTGTCGGTCGTGGGCTATGAGCTAAGATAAGAATCCGAAAGCATAGATCGCATGCGGTTTCTCGTAAAATCCCCCCAAATTTCAATATGGCGCTACCTCCTAAAACTCGACAAATCAACTTTAGATTTCCCGTGTCTTTATTAAATCTGGCAAAGTCAAAGGCAGAGGAAAATAAACAAACCTTGTCAGAGTGGATTGTTGACCTCGTCGAGCGCGAGTTAAACCCGCAAACATCAACAGCTCCAAATACGCCTGCGAATATTCCGACAGATTGGGCTAATTATATTGGCAAGTACATTAGCGATCGCATCACCCCCCTACAAAAGCAAATTACCGAATTGAGGTTTCAACTGGGGGAGTGCAACGCCTGATTGGTCAAGAAGACACTAATCAGGCAGAGGATTCAGCGCGTTCTTCTCAGCCGAGACCCAAGGATAAATCTAAGGATAAAACAGACGCAACGGGCGATGAGGATACGAACGATCGTCAAAACGCTCGTCAACAGCCCAGCCCAGCAGAGGCAAATATCCCCGAACCTGAGCCGATCCCCGAACCCGAACCCATTCCACCCGAGCCAGAACCCAACGCTTGGGAAGTCTGGACATATCTAGAACGGGAACGCCAAAAAACCTTAACCTGTATTGGGACTTTCGCCGCAGAATGGGAAGCCAGTCGATTTGTCGATGCTGCCGAGCGCAAAAACAGCGGCAGACTTCGTGTTCACTATGAGATTCACCCCATTATCATTCCATCAGAAAATACCCCTGAAACAGAAATGCCTAAGCAAGCACAAGAGCCCGCAGGCGATCGCAAAACCACGGAACCCGAAGCGATCGATGTCGAGGTCTTAGTCGAAGAAAGAGACCCTTGAGCGTAATGCCCCAGATATCATAGGATTCAGATTTGCCCCCAGTCCAAGCGATAAAACAGTATAATTTTCACAATTTAAGCCCTGTATTGTAAGATTAACCCGTAGTAGTGTAGAGAGTAAGCTAAATGCAAACTAGACGTACTGATAACGTGTATCCGGTTAGCTACAACAAGGAAACGGATGTCATTGTAGAAGGCATGACCAAGCGTGAATATTTCGCGATTATGATTATGCAAGGATTAACCGTATCCAATTTCCCGTTTGAAGACGTTTATCAAAAAGCTCGTGCCGCAGTTTTAGAAGCTGATGCCCTCATCGATATTCTGGCAAGTGAATGATCGGTAAAAAAAGCGGTAAGAGTAAAAGCATTCGGGCATAGATCTTCTTGTAACGCAAAAGCTCATCTACCGAATGCTTTGCGCCTACAATAACTATGGATATAGATATGGATATCTGCCAACTAGGAAATATAGGTTTGCGTCAAATTGCTCAACCCGTAGAGAATGTGCGCGATCGGGCTGTGCAAGACTTAATCGATCGCCTGATCGAAACCCTGAAGGTCAAAAAAGGGGTGGGGATCGCCGCACCTCAGGTAGGACAATCGCTGCGGTTAATCATTGTTGCCTCGCACCCCAACGATCGCTATCCCCATGCGCCACGGATGGCTCCAACTGCCATGATCAATCCTCGGATCGTCAGTCATTCCGAGCAAGTCGAAAAAGGGTGGGAAGGCTGCCTATCTGTACCGGGGATTCGGGGACTCGTGCCGCGATATCAAGCGATTGAGGTGGAATATTGCGATCGCGATGGCAACTTAGAAACTACTACCTTTACGGACTTTGTGGCAAGGATCTTTCAGCATGAGTACGATCACCTAGAGGGAAAAGTATTTTTAGACCGCGTGGAAAGTTCTTTAGAATTAATCTCTGAGGCGGAATATCTCAAGCTGATGGCTGCGAAATAACTATGAACCTCTCCCTCCCAGCCTCCCTCTCCTGAGAGGAGATGGAAGAGCAAGAAACTAGTTTTTTTAGCCCCTCGCCTTCTAGGAGAGGGGTTGGGGAGAGGTAAAACTCATGTAATTCCGAATGCTTCGATCCTACATGTATTTGCATTGTGTATTTACATTCCTAATTTGATCTTTGAGGTTTATGGCAATTACTGAAAATTTTTCTGCGCTCAATCCACTGATTACTGCCGATATTCTCAAGCCAGGTCGTTATTTGGGGAATGAATTGGGGGCAGTGCATAAGCCTTGGCATCAGGCGATCGCACGGTGGGCATTGACCTATCCTGAAATCTATGAGGTGGGTGCTTCCAATCTCGGGCATATCATTCTCTACAGCATTCTCAACGCACAAGATCGACAGCTCTGCGATCGGGCTTATCTCCCTGCCCCCGATCTGGCTGCAAAACTAAGGGGATCGAATACGCCTCTATTTGCCGTGGAATCTCAACGTCCTTTGACCGACTTTGATATTTTGGGCTTTAGTCTCAGCTACGAGTTAGGTGCAACCAATGTTTTAGAAATGCTCGATCTGGCGGGCATTCCTTTAACATGGCAGGAACGGAATCCCTTCTCTTTTTCTCAAGAAAAACAACAGTGGGAATATCCGCTGATTTTTGCAGGGGGACAGACAGCGACTTCTAATCCCGAACCCTACGCCGACTTTTTTGATTTTTTTGTCTTGGGCGATGGGGAAGAAGTCTTGCCTGAAATTGGCGTTGTCGTTACCGAGGCAAAACTCGCAGGGCGATCGCGGCAGGAAGTTCTCATGGACTTGGCAAAGGTTCCAGGAGTGTACGTCCCGCAGTTTTATGACATGAACCCTGAAGATGGTTCTGTTTCTCCCAATCGAGAAGGAGTTCCCAAACGTATTTTAAGAAGGGTAGCGGCTCCGATTCCCGAACATAGTATTGGCTTGGTTCCCTTGGTGGAAACTGTCCACGATCGCCTCACGATTGAAATTCGGCGCGGCTGCACGCGGGGCTGTCGCTTCTGCCAGCCGGGGATGTTGACCCGTCCCGCCAGAGATGTGGAACCAGAGGATGTCGTGAATACGATCGAACGAGCCGTGAAGGAAACAGGCTATAACGAATTTTCTTTACTCTCTTTATCCTGTTCCGATTATTTGGCATTGCCTGCGGTGGGCATTGAGATTAAAAATCGCCTCAATAATCAGCACATCAATCTCTCGCTCCCCAGTCAGCGCGTCGATCGCTTTGATGAGAATATCGCCAATATTCTGAAAGGGGATGGGAGGCAGCAAGGGCTAACCTTTGCTCCAGAAGCAGGCACGCAAAGATTGCGAGATGTCATCAACAAGGGACTTACCGATGAAGAATTGCTGCGCGGCGTGCGCACGGCTTACGAGCAGGGTTGGGATCGGGTCAAGCTCTATTTCATGATTGGATTGCCCACCGAAACCGACGAAGATGTGATTGGTATTGCCAAAACGATTAGCTGGTTGCAATCTCAATGCCGTCTAGATGGACGCAAGCGCTTGAATGTGAATGTGACAATTTCCAACTTCACACCCAAGCCCCATACGCCTTTTCAATGGCATAGTGTCTCTACGGAGGACTTTCTGCACAAGCAAAAGCTGCTCAAAACAGAATTTCGGTTTGCTAAAGGCGTAAAGGTCAACTTCACCACTGTTGAAATTTCGGCAATGGAAGATTTTGTCGGACGTGGCGATCGCAGGCTGGGTGCTGTGCTCAAACGAGCGTGGCAACTGGGTGCAGGTATGGATGCTTGGTTTGAAAATACCCATCGCGCGTTTCAAGCATGGACAACAGCGATCGAGGAATCGGGTCTGAAATGGGAAATGCCCGCACCACAATACGCTCAAGCTCTCCCTTGGGATCATCTCGATACGGGTATCGATAAACAGTGGTTGCTGGATGACTGGAACCGCGCGATCGCAGCAGAAACCGTTCCCGATTGTTCGTTTCATGGCTGTTCTAAATGTGGAGTATGCAGTCCCGACTTTGGTCATAACATCGTTGTGCCGCCACCACCGATTCCAGCATTTACAGGGTACTCGCAGTTGAGCGGCGTAGCAAGGCAGCAACGTTTGCGCGTCACGTTCGGCAAGTTAGGAAGCATGGCGTTGATTTCCCATCTAGATCTCGTGCGTTTGTTCAGTAGAGCGATGCGACGTGCCGATCTTCCCATTGCCTATACGGAAGGCTTTAACCCCTTGCCCCGTATTGCTTTAGCCAAAGCCCTCTCTTTGGGACACAGCAGCGCAGGCGAAGTTGCCGATTTTGAACTCACCGCCGCGATCGCTCCCGCAGAATTTCAACAACGGCTGGCGGCACAACTGCCCCCAGAGATTCCGATCTATGCTACCCATGACATTGCGATCGACGCACCCTCGGCAGATGTGACTTTGCAAATTGCCGAATATCGGCTCACCTTAGGAAGGGATACAGAAATAGATTCACGAATAGAACTATCAGAATCTATCGATCGCACCATTGAAAGCCTAATTCAGCAAGTGAACGCCGCCCAGTCGATTTTGATGCCCAAACGCTCTAAGTCTGGCAAGGAGCAACTATTGGAAATGCGCGATCGCTTATTTGAGCTAGATTTAATCGAAGTAAATTCTGCTTCAGATATTCAAATTCGCTATGTGGGGAGCTGCCGCTCGGATAGCACGCTCAAACCCGAGTATGTTTTGTTTATGCTAAATCAGTTTACCGTCGATGCTCCCCTTAAACTCCTCCACGTCCATCGTGAAGCATTGCGGTAATACTTCAATCATCCCAACATGAATTCAGAGCAAGAGTAAGAATCCACAAACCAAAAAATTACAGGGCTTCAGAAAAATCAAGAAGCCCTGTAAGTAAACCAATCAGTTTGAATAATCTGCGATCGCCTATCTGCTGGCAGTGAGTTTGCGATAGGCTCTAGCCACAAGTTTGTCTTCCACAAAAGTTGCATTCATACTCATATCGCCACTTGTCCAGCTGATAATTACAGCGCGATCGCCATACTTGCGATCGATTCCCAAAGACTTACCCTCACCACCGAGAATGCTAGCAACTTGGGGATAAGACATATCCTTTTGCAAGCAGATATAGTTTTTGAGGGATAGGCCAGGGTTACCACAACGATATTTGGTCGAGTCAATGGTTTCGTCGTAGTGTTGAGCGGGCAGAGTCGCTAAATTTACCGATGGACCTGAGAGAAAGTCTGTGACAAAGTAGAGGGCAACAATCAAAAAGCCAACGAGTAAAAAGTCTTCCAACAAGGCTTTCAGTAAATTGCGCTTATGGCGACGCTTTTGCCATTGCACCTTGGACTGCGTCCACTCTTCCCAAGGGAAAGTATCGACCCAATTGATTGCGGTATTTAAATTGGCGAGCGCTGCGCTCTTTGTTGCTTCTAGAAAGGTTTTAGGATCTCGAACGACCAACCTGCTACCCGTTTGCAGATTTTGCCAGAGTTTGGGATCTGTCAGCCATCCTTGGATGCGGCGAACGATATTGCCACCTCTGGCACGATTGGCCCCTGGTCTACCAGTCTGCACCAGTGCTTGATTTTTGTTGCTACGAACGATCGCACTGCGAGAGGCAGTCTGTATGGTTGTCTGAGGTGTGGGTGCTGGGACAAATTCAATATCAAACCCATGGGTCATTACAGGGGAGTCAGCACCGACACTGTAAAACTCAAATTCTATGCGTCTGACACCGAGGAGTTGCAGGCGACTTAGAAATCTCTCTAGGTTTTGGGTAAAGTAGTTGGCTCTATCAGAGTCCGAACGAGAGGAAATTAAAGTAAAGGCAAGGGACAAAACTTGCTGCTCAAACTTAAACTCCGTTTGTTCGGGTGCGACTAAGTCAATGTAGTCTGACACGAAGCTGGTAAGAACGTGCTGCAACTTTTGCCACGACTGTCTGTCTTCTAAATTTAACCGTACTGCTTTCATATATTGCCCTCACCTCATACCTAACTTGGTATAAGTTATTTGTACTGTCTTTTTACATTTTTGCTTGCATTGTCACGGGTCGTACGATCTTGAGGCAATTCCCCCAAATTTTTAACCTTTTTTGTGACAGCACAATAGTACCCAAACCATTAATTTCCTTATCATGAGCTTTGAAGCAGAGTTAAGTCTAACGCTCCGCGCTCGTTATCCTCTTATTTATATACCCTCCCACGAAGAGGAACGCGCTGAGGCAGTCATAACGGATGTGGCAAAATCCCTAGGGCGTAGCGTATTTATTTGGGATTTTGTCGATGGTTACCAGTCAAATCCTACGGATGCTGGTATGGGTAAACGCAACCCCCTACAAGCTTTAGAGTTTGTCGAGAAAATTCCTAAGGGGGCAGTATTTGTGTTGCGGGATTTCGATCGCTTTTTAGATGACATCGCGATCGCGCGCAAACTTAGAAACTTGGCAAGAAAGTTAAATCGCGAGCCCCAGAACCTAATTTTGCTTGCCTCCCAAATAAATATTCCCGATCACCTGAGTGAATTATTTGCGATTTTAGAGTTTCCCCTACCCCAACCGAGCGAAATCAAGCGAGAAATCGAGCAGCTTGCCGCGACAACGGGTGACAAGTTAGATGCCCAAGCTTTGGATGAACTGGTGCGATCGGGACAAGGTCTGTCTTTAGAGCGAATTCGGCGGGTACTGGCAAAAGCGATCGCTGCCAACGGTCAAATTCAAGCCGAAGATGTCGAGCGCATCCTCGAAGAAAAACGCCAAAGCATCCGTCAAACTCAAATCTTAGAGTTTTATCCCTCAACAATCGAGATTACCGACATTGGCGGACTGGACAACCTCAAAGAATGGCTGTTACGGCGGGGTGGCGGATTTTCAGAACGGGCGAGAAAGTATGGGCTTCCCCATCCAAGGGGCTTGTTATTAGCAGGAATTCAAGGAACGGGCAAATCGCTTACGGCAAAGGCAATTTCCCACCATTGGCATTTACCTTTACTCCGTCTCGATGTCGGTCGATTATTTGCTGGCTTGGTCGGGGAAAGCGAATCCCGCACGCGCCAGATGATTCAACTCGCTGAAGCCCTTGCTCCCTGCGTTTTATGGATCGATGAAATTGACAAGGCTTTTGCGGGTCTGGACGGACGCGGCGACTCGGGCACGACCAATCGGGTGTTTGGCACGTTTTTAACCTGGATGGCAGAAAAAACTTCGCCTGTATTTATTGTTGCCACTGCCAACAACATTCGCACCCTGCCCCCCGAACTCTTGAGAAAAGGGCGGTTTGATGAGGTGTTTTTTGTGGGGCTACCCAGCCAAGCCGAGCGCCTGCAAATTTTTACCGTGCATCTGAGTAAATATCGTCCGCATAATTTGCGTGCCTACGACTGCGATCGCCTCGCCTACGAAACTCCTGATTTTTCGGGTGCGGAGATCGAGCAGTCGATTATTGAAGCCATGCACTTGGGCTTTAGCCAAAATCGCGACTTCACCACCGAAGATATTCTAGAAGCGGCGAGTCAAATTGTGCCTCTCGCTCAAACCGCTCAGTCCGAAATTCAACTCCTACAAGAATGGGCTGCCTCTGGCAAAGCTCGCCTCGCCTCGCGTCAAAATGTTTTGGGTGGAAGGGGAAACCCAAACTAAGCAAAACGTTTTTTGTAATCAGGATTCAAGCTGGAGGCATAACAGAGAACCTATAGGCTATTTGAATTTGGCTACACGGTAACATAGCCCTCTTTCCAGTGGATTTTGTTGATTTGATATTCATCGATATAAAATC
Organism: Tumidithrix elongata BACA0141; assembly: GCF_036349135.1. Classification (NCBI taxonomy): domain Bacteria; kingdom Bacillati; phylum Cyanobacteriota; class Cyanophyceae; order Pseudanabaenales; family Pseudanabaenaceae; genus Tumidithrix; species Tumidithrix elongata. Next base: position 30,468 of record NZ_JAZBJZ010000009.1, on the reverse strand, counting down.
CAGAACGCTCATCACTGGATAACGGATCGATTATTTCTGGATAAGAAGAAAAACTAGGTTGATTCGATAATTGTTTTATTGCGTAGTGTGCTTGTTGAATATTTTCAAACACACCAATCATTTTAATGTCCTCGCTTCCATGTGGCATCACATGTAGATGCTGAAGAATTAGAATACGTTCCATTTTACCCTCATTTCCCGCTTCGACTTGCTGCCGAATACCAGAGTCATAGAGCGCCTGCCCACGTTGGGATAACGCTTCTTTGCTGTAACGTCTTTGACGAATTGCCATAAATTTGACCTCGTTGCGACTTGCTGTTTTCATCTTAGCCCAGAGCGTTGATCGCTACTACTTCTCCTTAATTTGTTGAGGAGAAGTTTGAATATTTTACAAATTTTGTAGCGATCGCCTAGTAATTCCTATGGTTAAAGTAAGCGCTAGGTAGCTTATTCGGCAAACATCTCAGCTAAAGTGTCAAGAACTTCTCTTTGCTCATCTTGATTGATTTGACCGAGCTTTTTAACCAATCTAGTTTTATCAACCGTACGAATTTGGTCGAGGACAATTTGACCGTCTTTACCCTGAAATTGACAAATAATTCGAGTTGGATATGTGCGTCCTTTGGTTGTCATTGGCGCAACAATAACTGTCCCAATATAGCGATTCATCTCGTCAGGTGAAACGACAACACAGGGTCTCGTTTTCTGAATCTCAACCCCAATTGTGGGATCTAGATTAACCAGAAAAACATCGAAACGCCTTACTACCACTCCCATTCCACCCGATCCCAATCTGTGGTGTTAACGTCATCTAATAGAGCGTCATCCTGTTGCTCTGCCATTGCAGCAAAGGCTCGCTCCCATCCAGTCCTTAACCGTTGAGCCGAGCGAACCGTGAGGCAATTACCCTGCACTTCAATTTCAACCTCTGCATGAATACCACTTTGCTCTAAAAGAATTTTAGGAATACGAATCCCTTGAGAGTTGCCGATTTTAATGATTCGGGTTCTGATTGCTGCGCCCATACTTGCCCCAAAATAAAGGTAATTACATTGTATGCACGGACGAAGCGATCGTCAAGTGCAATTAGTGGTCTTGAATTAATAAACTAAAATCATAGGTAGGATGGGCAGCGATCGCCCTAGTTCTTTATTTTTCTCACTACTAGGATCGTCGTATGGCATACAGCAGTTTTAGTTTGAGGGATGTAGAAAAAGACTTCTCACTCACCATAGAAGAAGAAATCAATCTTTTTGCCTCTACGGAAAGCTTGCCACAAAGTGATGTGCTGAGACAGACATTTGCCGAAAATGTCTCTTTAGCGCTGGCAATTAATACCGAAAAAGCACGCTCGGAATTGATCGTTATGCCTTTGCTGTTGGAAGTTCGTCGGCGATCGCCTGTTCCCATAAGTCTTTTCTCTGGCTCAGAATTTAATGTAGATCCTGAAAAAGGGCTGACAGGATATTGCGATTATCTAGTTAGTCTTTCTAAGCAACAACTCATGATTAGCGCTCCTGTAATTGCAGTAGTTGAAGCCAAAAATGAAAATATTAAAGGCGGATTAGGACAGTGCATTGCTGAAATGGTAGCAGCGCAGATTTTTAACCGTCAACAAGGGAACGCGATCGATACGATTTATGGAGCAGTAACTACGGGTGAAATTTGGAAGTTCTTAAAACTATTTAACAACACTATCCAAATCGATTTGATGGATTATTACATCAAAGATGTGGATAAAATCCTTGGGATTTTATCTCAAGCAATCCCAAAAGTCGCTTAGACTCATATGATAAAGCGATCGCTGAAACGTGGTCTGTGCTGCTTAAAATTACCCCCCAGTTATCTTAAAGGCAACAGAACTATCGTGCGTTTCAAGTGCGATCGCTTAATCTAAATCCATCTTTAGAATCTATTCCACGACTCCTAAGAGAGCTTGTGATTTGGCTTGAAGTAAACGAGGAATGTTGAAACCAGCAGAATAAACGTGAGAACGTTCTTGGGCAACTACAGAGTAGGCACTGCGTACTTCTGAAGCTACGGCTACTGTTTTCATATCATAGGTTTGCGTTGCCAATTTAGGATACAAACCGATGCCAATGATTGGTAGCAATAGGCAAGCTGTGATAAACACTTCTCGAGGGCTGACATCCTTAACATAAGCACCCAAAGTACTACCTAAAGGAATCGCAGCATTACTATTCCCAAAGAAGACTTGACGTAGCATCGACAGTAAATAAATTGGTGTGAGAATCAATCCCACCGCTGTCAGGGCAATCATCACAACCTTAAAGCTAGAAGAGTAAGCATCGCTGGTCGCAATTCCCAAGAATACTTGCAACTCGCTCACAAATCCACTCATACCGGGCAAAGCCAGTGAAGCCATTGCGCCAATGGTAAACAGGGCAAAAGCCTTAGGCATGACTTTTGCAATGCCGCCCATTTCGTCCATCATCAGGGTGTGGGTGCGATCGTAGGTGACACCAGCCAAGAAGAACAAGCAAGCAGCGATGAAACCGTGGGATAACATTTGCAGAACTGCGCCACTGATGCCCACATCGGTGAAAGAGGCAAGACCCAGTAAGACAAAGCCCATATGGGAGATCGAAGAGTACGCCAAGCGACGCTTCATATTGGTTTGGGCAAAGGCTGAAAAAGCGCCGTAGACAATATTCACAACCCCAAGCACCGCTAAAACTGGCGCAAAGTAAACATGAGCGTTGGGCAACATCTCAATATTTATGCGAATCAGCGCATATCCCCCCATCTTGAGCAAAACGCCTGCCAAAATCATCGATACAGGTGCAGAAGCTTCGCCGTGAGCATCAGGTAGCCAAGTATGAAGTGGGAAGATTGGAAGTTTGACTCCGAACGCAATCAGAAAACCAGCATAGGCAAACAATTCAAATACGAGGGGGTAATGCTTCATCCCCAACTCTGCCATGTCGAACGTGACGCGATCGCCGTAAAAAGCCATCCCCAAGCCCGCGATCAAAATGAAAATCGAACCTGCTGCCGTGTAAAGAATAAACTTGGTTGCTGCGTATAAACGCTTTGCGCCCCCCCAAATCGAAATCAGCAAGTAAACGGGAACGAGTTCAAGTTCCCACATAAAGAAGAACAAGAGGATGTCTTGAGCCACAAATACGCCGATCTGAGCGCTGTACATTGCTAGCATCAACGCATAAAACAGTCGGGGCTTTTGGGTGACGTTCCAAGCTGCCAAGGTGGAAAGCGTTGTGACTAAACCTGTGAGTAAAACCAACGGCATCGATAAACCGTCTACCGCGAGAGACCAGTTCAACCCGATCTGAGGAATCCAAGCATAGGACTCGGTTAGCTGAAACGAAGAAGTCTGTAAATCGTAGTTGCTCCAGAAAGCGTAGATCATTAACGCTAAATCTACCAAACCTACGCTTAGTGCATACCAACGAACGGTCTTGCCATCTTTGTCTGGAATTACGGGTATGGCTAGAGAAGCCACAAGTGGCAGCAGTACGATCGTGGTGAGCCAGGGAAATTGTGAAGTAATCATGAGTGAGAATAAATACTTACTTGCCTTGTATGTATCTTATTAAATATTTGTAAATTTTACTTAACTCTTTAGAGATAAAAGTTTACAAATTAGCAAATGATGACAATCAATCCAAATCTATATCTGGCAAGGATTTCAATGATTATTATTGTGTTTGATTGATAATTTATCATCCATTGAATCTTAATCATTGATTAAACTCGATGATAGAAAATGAACAATTAGAAGTACGTTTCTTAACAATTGATATATAGGCAAAGAATTTTATTGGCTGATTAAGATAGAAAATGAAGGTGGAACAAGCGAATTTTTTCTGAGTCAGCAGTCCTCCTTAAATCCTTGTAATTGTTAAACGATTTTTAGATATGTCCTCAGAAAAGATTGCAACTCACTGGCAAATTCTGCCAACCTGCCAACCTCCTGTATGGCTAATTGATCGCGTCGGGAACTTTGCTGCTCAACTTTTGTGGCAACGCGGGATCCAAGAACCAGAACAAGTTGAAGCCTTTTTATCCCCAGAAGCCTATCAACCGACGAGTGCTTTTGCTTTTGGGGCAGAGATGCAAGCCGCGATCGCTAGAATTCAACAGGCATACGTAACAGGTGAGAAAGTAGCGATCTGGGGAGACTTTGATGCCGATGGCATTACCGCCACATCGGTTTTATGGGAAGGGTTGGGTGAATTTTTCCCACAATCTCGGCAGTTGACCTATTACATTCCCGATCGCCTCGCAGCATCTCACGGTTTATCCATAGAGGGGATCGATGAATTAAAGCAGTGGTTTCAAGGAAATACCCAAGAAAATTCTCATGCAGATTCCGATCGAAGTGCTCTTGAAGATATAAGCGGAGATCGCTCCTCGGAATCCTGCGAACAGGGACAAGGCTTGATCGTTACCTGCGATACGGGCAGCACCAATCTAACTGAAATCCTTTATGCCCGATCGCTAGGAATAGACATCATTGTTACCGATCACCATACCCTGCCTGCGGAACGTCCTCCTGTCACTGCCATTGTGAATCCTCGTTATCTCGATCCCGAGCATCCTCTATTTCATCTCTCAGGTGTAGCTGTTGCCTATAAGCTGATCGAGGCACTTTACGAAACTCTGCCTGATGTGCCCCAACAGCCCATTGAGAATTTATTGGATCTCGTAGCGATCGGTCTGGTTGCGGATCTGGTGCAATTGGTGGGGGACTGTCGCTATTTAGCCCAACGAGGCATCGAAGTCCTCAAGCAAAAATCGCGGCTGGGTGTGAAGTTTTTGTTAGAACAGTGCAAAAAGGCAGGCGATCGCCCTACGGACATTAGTTTTGGGATTGCGCCGCGCATCAATTCGGTCAGTCGGATTTGGGGTGATGTGCGTAAGTGCGTGGAGTTACTGACTAGTAAGGATGAAGCAAGATGTCAAGAATTGGTCAAATTAGCGGAACTCGCCAACACCCAACGCAAGGCACTGCAAAAGAAAGTCTTCGCTCAGGTCAAAGCCAAACTCGAGCGAATCGATCTTTCCACCATGGGAATTTTGGTGCTTGACGATCCGCAGTGGTCGGTGGGAATTTTGGGACTGGTCGCAGGGCAGGTTGCCAGCGAATATGGCAGACCCGTCATTCTTTGTACGGTTGAGGATGAGGATGGCAAAAGTATTGCTAAAGGCAGCGCGCGATCGCCTTCGGGCATCGATCTATACGACCTGATTAAAGGTCAAGAGCACTTACTGTTGAGTTTTGGTGGACACCCCCTCGCAGCGGGACTGAGTTTGCTTGCCGAAAATTTACCTTTGCTACGGGAAGCCTTAAATCAGCGATTTTGGAGTCAGTACGATCTTTCCACTACTTCCCTAGATCGAACTTCAGGCAGAAAGGGGATTCTATCCACCCTGCAAATCGATCTCGTCGTAAAGATTGCCGATCTCGGGCAGCAGTTATTCCGCGAACTTAAGTTACTCGAACCCTACGGGATGGGAAATCCTGCACCTAAGCTTTTGATTCAAAACTGCCACTTTGAAGATAAATTCAACGCCAATATCAAGAATATTCGAGGTCAGAAGGTTGAATACATTAAGTCCGAATTCTCTCTGGTCGATGAAACGGGTGAAATTCGCGGCGATTGGTGGGGGCATTACAGCTACGAGATTCCCGATGGGGTTTGTGATGTCGTCGTCGAGCTGATCGATAATTCCTTTAAAAAGACCTACGAAGTCAGAATCATTGATATTCATACCCAAGAAATTGGAACTTCAGAATTGGAACTCGTGAAGTCCATCAAAGATATCCCCGCAGCATCAGCTAGCCCCTCAGACATCGCCATCCTAGACTGGCGCGGCAAGTCCACACCCTTACCTGATGGTGTAATCGCTTGCGATCGCTGCCCGACAAGTTGGCAAGAAATTCACGCGCTGATCGAGATTGCCGAGCGATCGCAACAGCCTTTGGCTCTAATCTATCCCCCACCTGAAAACATGAGAGGCAGTGAGGCATGGCGGATTTTAGTGGGTATTGCCAAACACCTCGATCGCACGGGTAAAGTCATCGATCTCGATCGCTTACAATCCAAGTTGGGAATTCGCGATCCTAAAATTCTTCAAGAGGGTCTAACTGCCTTAGAAAGCTGTGGTTGGTTTGTAAATCAAATGGAAGGCGATTCCCAAAACGGGGATGCGTTCCGCCGCATCGCCATATCGCTGAATGACTCGAATCCTCCTCAAACTCTAGCAGTATCCTCATCGGTACAGAAATTTATCAAGTTAGCGAACGAACTAGCATTTCAACAGCAGTTTTTCGACCGTCAAACTATTCAGCTCATCCCAGTTTCATCGCTATCGTCCCCTTAACAGGGTATCCAAGATTAGTGAATGCAGTACCCGAACAATGTTTGAGATAGAAGCATAGGAGATAAATGAATGACCCCGTCACAAGCGGACGGGGTATCAAAATCTAAATTCCTTTGGTCAAAGACTAACACTCTAAAGGGCGAGGAATTCGCCCCTTGATGAGATGAAATAGATTAACTTTCTATGGTGCGATCCAAGGCAGTGCGATCGGGCAAGATTGTGAAAACCTTATCCATTTTTGTCATTTCCATAATAATTTGAACTTGATCGTTGAGCGAACACAGAAAAAGATTGGCTTCCCTTTTGCGAACTGTTTGGAGTGTGGCAACCATAGCACCGAGTCCAGAGCTATCCATAAACGTAATATTTTTAAGGTCAATCAAAAGCGTTTCTGCCCCTGCTTCGAGTAGATCGACTACCTTACGACGAATCTGATTGCCTCCAGCACTATCAATTATACCTTCGGGTTCTAATACTCTTACAGAGTCACTCATGGTTTGCTCCTTGCTTGCAAATTAATTGTTTACATATTTTAATTTAGTGGCTTCTTTAGGTTGCCACACAGCGACTTGGATCACAACTGAATTCTAAGCAAAGATTATAGAATGTTACAAGCTGTCGATTTTAGTGTTTCGGTCTCTAGGGAGTGTATATCTAAGTCTCTGAGACTTTAGATACGTTCGGGGAGGCGTAAAAGTATGATTACTCAAACCATTATGCGAATAAAACTAACATTTTCTAGGTTCTTTCTTTAAGATTTTTGCTCTTTTGACAATCCCTGTAGGAATTAAGGCAAGATCTTTAGATCTCCTACAATCAATAGGTAGGGTAAAGCAAATTCAATGCTCACTGGAACCGAACTAAACAATATCCTCAATAGCGCGATTGCTTCCATTGTCTGTTATCGGGTCTATGACAACAGAGATTGGGAGTACGCCTATCAGTCGGCGGGAAGCGAAAGACTGTTTGGATATACGGCAGAGGAAATCGTCGCAGACAAGGCGCTTTGGCAATCCTGTATATTTCCCGAAGACTGGGAAAGCAAGGTTTCACCGATATTTGATGATATTTCTTCTGAATTGGTGAGGACGATTGAATATCGCTTTTATCATAAAAATGGTTCCCTACGCTGGATTTCAGCCACCTACGGCGCTCAACGCGACCAAGAGGCTAATTGCTGGATCGTTACAGGGATAAGTACAGATATCAACGATCGCAAAGCTGCCGAAACTGCTTTAGCTAGAGAGGCACTACGGGTTAAAACACTGCTCAACACATCTTTTGACGGCGTTGTTGTGATTCATCAGAATCAAGTCGTGGAAGCCAATCAGAGGTTTGCTGAGATGTTGGGCTACACGCTTGAGGAAATAACAACTTTAAATGTGATGGACTGGGAAACCCAATGGAGTCTAGGCGAACTCCATGAAACCGTCGATCGATGGAAACATAGAGAAGGAATGCGAAGAATCTTTGAGACTCGCCATCGGCGTAAGGATGGCTCAGTATTTGATGTGGAAATCTCAAACAATAGAATGGAATGGGATGGAAAGTTCTTTGATTTCTGTATTTGTCGAGATATCAGCGATCGCAAACGTATTGAAGCTGAACGCAACCATGCCGAGACCACTCTGCGCGAAGCAGAGGAACGTCAGAGATTGATTTTAGATCTCAATCAAGTCGGTACTTGGGATTGGGATCTTCAAAGCGGCGATCTAACTTGGAACGACCAAGTATTTAAGTTGCTGGGGCTTAATCCCAAGACAGATTTTGCCAGCTATCAGACCTTTCGCAATGTCATCCATCCCGATGATGTCGCTCCCTTTGAAGCCTGTTTATCTCATGCATTACGTAGCAAGATCGACTATGAAATCGAATATCGTGTTGTGTTGCCAAACGGGAGCATTCGGTGGCTCCAGGCAAAAGCACAAAGTTTTTATGAGAACGATACGCCAATCAGGGTGTTAGGGATCTTGTTAGATATTAGCGATCGCAAGGAGGCTGAGATTGCGCTACAAGAGCGTGATGAAATTCTCCGCAAACTATCAGAACAGGTACCAGGATTTATCTATCAATATCATCAGCACCCCGATGGACGCGCCTACTTTCCCTATGCCAGTGAAGGAATTCGAGACATTTATGAGGTTACTCCCGAGCAGGTCAAAGAAACCGCTGAGGGCGTTTTTGCTGTTTTGCACCCTGCCGATCTGGGATCTGTTGCCGAGGCGATCGCACAATCCGCTCGCAGCTTACAACTATGGCAGGCTCAATATCGAGTTATCTTGCCGCTAAAAGGTTTGCGCTGGCTAGAAGGTCATGCCATGCCCGAACGATTACCCGACGGCAGCACCCTTTGGCATGGCTATATTTGGGATATTAGCGATCGCAAAACTGCCGAAGCCGCCTTGCAGAAAAGCGAAGAACGTTATCGTCAGATCGTCGAAATTGCCACAGAAGGAATCTGGATGATTGATGCCAACAGTGCTACTACTTTTGTCAATCCCTGCATAACCGATATGTTGGGTTATCGCAGTGAGGAAATGATTGGCAAATCTCTCTTTGATTTTATGGACGATGAAGGACGAGAAATTGCCATGCGACTGGTCGAACGGCGACGTCAAGGTATTACTGAGCAACATGACTTCAAATTTCAACACAAAAATGGCTCCGATGTCTGGACGATGATCTCGACTCACCCCTTAATGGACGAGGCTGGTCAATATGCAGGGGCATTGGGGATGTTGGCAGACATCACCCAGCGTAAAGCTGCCGAGAATGTCTTGCGGCAATACGAACGTATCGTTTCCGCCACACCCGACTGTGTTGCCCTGATCGATCGCAACTATATCTATCAGGTCATCAACCAGACCTATACAGTTTGGAATAACAAACCCCACGAAAAGATTGTCGGACATAGCGTTAGCGAGCTATTAGGAGAAGAATTTTTTCAAACGCGCAGTAAACCTTTGCTCGATCGCTGCCTTGCAGGTGAGAGTAACCATGTCGTGGAGTCATGGCTTACCTATCCCGATGGTAAGCGCAGGTTTGTCACAGCCAAATACTCTCCCTATATCGATTTAGACGGTGGGGTTTCAGGAGTGGTAATCAACGTCCACGATCTGACCAGCCTCAAGCAAGCCGAAGAAGCCCTGCAACACCGCACAGAAAGAGAACAGGGAATCAACCGCGTGTTTCAGGTGATTCGGAATTCTCTCGATCTAGACACCATTTTTGCTACTGCTACGGCGGAAACGGCGAATCTACTAAAAATCGATCGCGTTCAGGTCATGCAATATGTGCCCGATCGCCAGTGTTGGCGCATCGTAGCTTCCTATCATCCCCACTTACCCGATACAGTAGGACTAGAAATCCCTGAAGACTGTTTCGAGTGCCAACAAAGGGAACTCGCTCGTGTTGAATATCCCAACATGCCTGCAGATGGACTCTTTTGCGGGATTCCTCAGGTGCTTGCTGGAACTTGGCTAATGCAGCCCCTCGCGATCGAAGGTAAGGTTTGGGGATGTCTTGCGGTCAATTCCCTACAGCAACCCTTTCACTGGGACGACGAACAAACTGAATTGGTACAGTCTGTAGCGGATCAATTGGCGATCGCAATTCAACAGGCTAACCTCTATCACAAGGTGCAACTAGAGTTGGCAGAAAGGCAACGAGCAGAAACCGCTCTGCAAGTCCTGAACCGCGATTTAGAAAGACGGGTAAAAGAGCGCACTGAAGCACTCAAACAACAGGCAGAGCAGGAAAGATTGTTGCGGTTTGTCACCCAGCGCGTCCACGCATCCTTGAACTACGAGGAGATCATCAATACAGTTCTGACTGAAACGCGGCAGACAATCTATGTAGATCGGGTGGCAATTTATCGGTTTGATGCGGATTGGAGTGGGAGGTTTGTGGCTGAGTCTGTGAGTGAAGGCTGGATGCCTCTGGTGGGACCTAATATTCAAACGGTCTGGGAAGATACCTACCTACAAGAAACCCAAGGCGGCCGCTATCGCAATAACGAAACCTTTGCTGTTAACGATATTTATACGATTGGGCATACGCAATGCCATGTCGAGATTTTGGAACAATTTCAAGTAAAAGCCTATGCGATCGCACCGATCTTTGTACGCGGCAATCTCTGGGGACTGCTCGCAGCCTATCAAAACGCTCAACCCCGCCAATGGCAAAATCGGGAAATTATTCTAATCCAGCAAATTGCTATCCGCACTGCGATCGCGATTCAACAATCGGATCTGTTCCAACAGGTACAAACCAATCTAGCGGTCAAAGGTTTATTGGTGGAGGTTGCCGAGACGATTAACGAGTCGCTCGATCTCGATTGCGTCTCCGAAACCTGTTTAAAACTGATTCGGCAGTTTCTCAACTGCGATCGTGCGATCGTCTGCAAACTGGATGACCATGGCAGCGGTACGATCTTTAAAGAAGATCTTTCTCGCTCGGAATTATCGATTTTAGGGCAAGTTATCTCTGACCCCTACTTCTCAGAATCCTGTCTTGATGGGTATAAACAAGGGGGAGTAATCATTCTTAACGATCTCGAAACCGACAATATCGCTCCCTGCTATGCCGAGTTTTTAGCGCAGTTGCAAGCCAGCGCAAATCTAGCCGTGCCGATCTTTCATGTTGACAAACCTTGGGGATTGTTATTGGTCAATCAGATGAATTCACCTCGCCATTGGCAACCCTTTGAAATTGAAATGCTCAAATGGGTAGCCTTGGAACTTGGGATTGCCAGTCAAAAAATGGAACTCTATACCCGATTGGAAAGCGAATTGCGACAAAAAGAGATGTTGATTAAGGAAGTACACCATCGCGTCAAAAACAATCTGCAAGTTGTTTCTAGTTTGCTCAATCTGCAATCTGCCTCCATTGAAGATCCTAATATTCTAGAGCCCTTCCTCGAAAGCCAGCGACGGATTAATGTGATGGCAGCAATCCACGAACGCCTCTACCGTTCTGGGAACCTCGCCAGTCTTAATTTTGCGGAATACATCCAAGATCTAGTCGAAGATGTATTCCAATCCTATCTTCCGCTTAACCTAGACGTTCAATGGCAGGTGGAAGTAGCCAATCTCGATCTGGAGTTAGATATTGCGATTCCCTGTGGCTTGATCGTCAACGAACTGGTTTCCAATGCGATCAAATATGCGTTTCCTCACAGGTATGCTGGCAAGATCGATATTATGTTTACCTACGAAAATTCTCGCCATCGGTTGGCGATCGGAGATAATGGTATTGGGTTTCCTGAAACATTGGACTTTCGTAATACAGAGTCACTGGGAATGCAAATCGTTTGTGCCCTAACGCGCCAATTAGGAGGAACCATCGCGCTCAACCGCGAAGGCGGCACGACCTTTGTCATTACCTTTTAGATAGAAAACGCTTGGGTTTAAGGTTGTTATTTTTATATTAATTTTATTATCGATCGTTATTTTTTAGGATGACAGCCTTACAAATATCAAAATTACAAATTATGAGTGCCAAAATTTTAATTGTCGAAGACGAACAGCTTGTTGCCCTTAACATTCAACGACGATTAACACAACTTGGGTATATGGTTGTTGCGATCGCGGACAGCGCCCAAACAGCTCTAGAAGCCGTGGCTAAGCATCGTCCAGACCTAGTCCTAATGGATATTCATCTCAAAGGAAATATCGATGGCATTACTACGGCTACCCAAATTCGAGCCGAGTCCCATTTGCCCGTGATTTTTCTGACTGCCCATGCGGACGAAGCAACCGTAAGCCAAGCAAAAGAAACGCAGCCCTTTGGCTATTTAATCAAACCCATACAAACCAAAAATCTCAGTACGGCGATTGAAATTGCGCTGACCAGACACCAAGCGGAAGTCATGATGCAAACAGCACTTGATAAAGAACGAGAAGTAAGCGAATCCTTACAACGGGCGCTAGAACAGGAAAAGAATCTAAATGAACTTAAGTCTCAGTTTGTTTCTATGATCTCCCATGAATTCCGCAATCCCTTGAGTACGATTATCTTGGGAATTGATGCGTTGGAGGGGCGCAATACACAATTTACCCCTGAGCAACGATTGCAGAAACTACAACGGCTAAAAAAGGCAGCAAACACCTTAGTTCAACTAATTGAAGATGTACTTACCCTCAGCGAAGCAGAAGCAAAACATTTTCAATGTCACCCCGTTCCGACAGATGTTCTCTCTTTTTGTCAGGAGCTGATTGATGATTTTCAATCCATGCTGGTGAGCAAACACAGGATTCTTTTCAAGGTCTGCGGTTGTCAAGAAGCAGGCAAAGCATTTTACAACCTAGATGGAAAGCTACTTGGACATATTTTGACCAATCTTCTTTCTAATGCAATCAAATATTCTGCCGATGGTAGTGAGGTAGAGTTTCTTTTATCTTGCGAGACCGAGGTAGTAGTCTTTCGTATTCAAGATAGAGGTCTTGGTATATCCCCTGAAGATCGAGAACATTTATTTAAATCGTTCCGCCGAGGTGCGAATGTGAAATCGATTTCGGGCACGGGACTAGGACTAGTGGTTGTTAAAAAGTGTCTTGATGCTCATCAAGGAAGTATTACAGTAGAAAGTGAAGTCGGTGTGGGAACGACTTTCACAGTCACAATTCCTCAAAATCTTGGCTTTCAAGATAAGCAATAGGCAAAGAATTCGGTATTAACCACCCACCTTAAAGATAAGGCTTACCTTCCTGCCCAATTACGATCTCTGTGCGAGCGATCGCTGATTGACGGAGATCTGCAAGCTTCACTAGGTCTGAATCGTTTCGGTATAACTCAAACTGCTCCATACTTGGGAAAGATACGAGATGAACCTCGTGCGGTAATACAGGATCTTGTCCTGAGCCTATTGGTCGAATTACCTTTACAATTCGCCCACCATACTTTTGCATGATTCGTGCTGCTTCCATTTCAAATTGCTGAAACTCAACCTCTCGACCCACATGAATAAAAAGTTGCACGACCAAAATGATTTCTGTATTCATAGGATTGTGATGTGGTATCAGCTTCCAATTCTTTCAGGCAAGATGCATGCGCTACAAATTCATTACAACTGGTATGTAGTGGCAATTCACTTAGGATTGCCACTACAATTCTAGGCAGAGAAGCGATGATTCATCTGGTAGCGCAGGCTATTTGAAAGCCGCAGCCACTTTAGCAGCGACATCATTACCCACCTTCTGACCGCCTGTGGCATCAAAAGACCAGTGCACGCCAAGATAGATACGACTAATCTTATTGTCTTCGATCGCTTTCCGTAGGGTAAAAGTCTCTACGAGCCTTGGACGAATGGTACCTGTGTTATCTGTCGTTTCTCCGTTAAATTCGCCAGAAACAAAGTCTTGCACGGTAATATTCTCAGGTTTTTTACCAAGGAAAGCGGCAACTACTTCAAAGCAAGCCGAGCCAAACGTAGCATGACCAGAGGGGTAGGCGGGGAAGTTAGGGGTGAAATTGCTATTCTCAGCGATCGATGTTGGCTTTTCAGGAGTAATAGGATTGCTCTTGGGTGCTCCTAAAGGTAACCAAAAAGGATCTCCCTTTTGACGATGGGTATTACCATCCCCTTTTCCAGTTGGGCCCCAGCCCTTATCGGCTTCCCGAATACCGACAACAGGTCTCCAAAAATCGTACTCATACTTCCAGTACCATGCTGCGATTCCTGCATCTGCCATGGCGACATTGATTGCAGTTAAAAGCTTCACTTGCTGAGCATGGGAGAGCGTTAGAACTTCTGGAATTGCTAGCACAACTCGGTTGTAGAGTCTTGGAGGCGTTCCGAGTTTATTAGAACCGTCATATCCCCAAAAGATACCGACAGTGGCATTTTTTCTAGCATCTGTACCCCCTCGAATGATGGAATCTTTACCAATGTCAATCACTTCGTCAAAGGCTTTGGCATATTCAACAGTGTCTAATGCTGGAGGTGGTGCTAAATAAGCATCCGCGACAACATCCTTGAGCACGAAGGGTTTTACCAGTCCCCATGTGCGACCCAGCGTTGTCTGCTTGGGATTGAGCGGATCGCGGCGATGCCGACCGGGAGCCTGATCGAAAAGCGTGTCCTCTTGGGGGAGTGCCGAACCATCGTTTTTCCGTTCGTTCAACCAAGCATCGGCAACTTGCTCGCCATATCTTAATGCGATCGGATTAGTTCCAGTGGCAATAATTTTGGCGGCTTCTGTAGCAATAAAGGCGGCGTCATCAGGATAGAGTTGCACGGCAGCTCGGATGCCAGCTCCTAAAAGTGCAGCAATTCCAGTGACCTCGTCAGTACCGATCGCAGCGGGCTTATTGGGCAAAGTTGAAAGCTGGGGTGTTAGCTTTCCTGTCACTTTTGCGTAAGCATCATGGGCAGCGAGGTGAATGAGCGCTAAAGCACGAGATGTCTTGGTTGGGCCACCATTGGTGGGTTTGTGTCCATCGCTAAAATCACGTTTGACTAACTCAAGGGCTAATTCGTTGATTTTCAGAATGCTCATTAGGATTCTCCGTTATTGGGTGATGTAAATCTGTTGAAGTCCTAGTGGCGCTATCTACTTGTTGTATTTAAAGAATGAGCTTTTCAGGAAATGTTCCCGTTTCTAGTGATTTAAGCTTAAATTGACTGATTTTGGCTAGAAATCTTGATTTTTCTGCCTTTATATCGCACTAAAAGCATCTAAGGCTGTAATTCGATCTTTTGAACATTATCTATAAAGAAGTGAATTTTCTGAGAAAGTTCCTAGGTTAATCTGTTTTATACCCTATTGCGATATGACTGTAGCAAACGAAGGCGAACTGGTACAAATGCAATAGCTTCTCCATTCGAGCATGTTCCCATTAATTCCTTCGTAAAGGATGTGCGAGAATTACGCTTCGTTCTTGCTCAAAAAAACAAACCCCTCTCCTGTAAGGAGAAGGGCTAGTCATTATCTCAAGCTTATTGAAAGAAGAGAGGTTCGCGAGATTTCTACCTAACTCGCACTGTTTAAGATTGACGAACTTGAAAGTGTTGTTGTGGAACAGCAAACCCTGAATCACTAAAGCTTTCACGAATTACACGATTGGTGTCAAAATAGACCTGCCAATAATGCGTGTTATTACAAAAAGGGCGAACGACCAATTCAGGCCCCATGGGGGTGAATTGTGAAATTTCGATTACAGGAGCAGGTGTACTCATGATGTTAGGAATATTCGCAATTCTTTCTCTGAGAACTCGTACAGCTTCATTGGGGTTGACTGTGTGATCTAATAGAACTGTGAGATCGACACGGCGATAGTCATTGGCAGAGAAGTTTTGAATATTCTCAGAAAAGAGTTTGTTGTTACCAATGATCGTGCGCACGTTGTCAGGGGTATTAATGATTGTCACAAACAAGCCTATTTCAACCACGGTCCCTGTAATGCCTGATGCTGCAATATAGTCGCCCACTTGAAACGGACGCAGAACAATGAGGAATGCACCTGCGGCAAAATTTGCCAATAGACCACTCCATGCTGCCCCGATCGCAACACCAGCCGCTGCCAAAAGTGCGGCGAATGATGTGGTCTCAACACCAAAATAGCCAAGAATTGCCACCACCAAAATAATGTTCAACAGCACGGATAGGCTGGAGCTCAGGTAGCTGATTAGGGTGGGATCGATGCGTTGTTTTTTGAGGGCGCGCGAGGCTAGACTGATCGATAGATCGATCAATTTACGACCAATAAACCATAGGATAATCGCGGCAACTACTTTAAAAGCAGCGCCAGCCAGTAGGTTTAAGTTCGCTGTAAGAACATTTTGAATTGTTGTTGGATCCATAGATGTAGGGATTCACTCCTCTTCACTAGTGTTGAACGTGAGACTCAGAAAAATCTCACTCGAACATTTTATTAGGTAAGGGGCAAAATCTCGATGGGGATGCGATCGCAGTTTTTAAACTAGTGTTCTGTCAAGAATTTTTTGAGGGGTGAAACCCCTCAAAAAACACACCCACAAAACTTTCTGGATTCCGTATACCCATCAACTAATCGTTGACGGACTACCAGGTCGAAGACTTTCTATTAGGCTTGTCTTTGCCTCACCCATTCCCACAGGTCTTGTATCTCTCAAGACAGAAAAACATAAAAGAATTGATCGATAGGCAAATAAACGCTTATATTGGTATCTGCCTCTCTGTGGCGTGCGTGACTACCAACAATGTTTCTTGATCTATGATTGTTTTTGAGGAGGCGTCCTCTTCTTAGCAACAGTAAACCAGACAAGTATTTGGGAACTTAAGTTAGCTAAGTGTTCTGTCTCCACCTGGTTATTCCGGGTCAAAAACTGCGGTAAGACGGCGTTGCGGAGGGGTTTTAATCTTTTGCATACAAATTTTATAGGCGAATGGCAATTTTCCCCATCACCTGCCGTTCTTCGATGTGACGAATTGCAGTTGGGACTTCGCTGAGACTGTAGCGGCGATCGATAAAGGGTGTGATTTTTCCAGCTTCAATCAGATCCTTCAAAACTAACAGATCCGCCTGATTTGGTTTTGAAACCAAGCATTTTACCTGTCGGCGACTGAGTCTCGAAATCCAAGCTCCGAAAAACAGCACTTGAAAAAGTCGAGCGGTAGAGCCACCCACCAGAACGTACCTTCCCTTGGTCTTTAATACTGGCAGATAGTCAAACACCGAGCGGTAAGCAGCAACATCAAGTATTAGGTCGTAATGCCGACCGTTCTTAGTCACATCTATTTGCGTGTAGTCGATCGCATGGTCTGCACCCAGCGATCGTACCATCTCAATTTTTTTCGTGCTACAGACAGCAGTCACCTCCGCCCCAAATGCCTTGGCAATCTGCACCGCAAATGAACCCACGCCACCAGAAGCACCATTAATTAAGACCTTTTGTCCAGCCTGAATCTGCCCATAGTCTCGCAGTCCCTGTAAAGCGGCAAGGGCTGACACAGGAACAGTAGCCGCTTCCTCAAATGAGAGAGTGGTGGGTTTAAACGCCAAGACTGCTTCGGTGGCACAGACATACTCGGCAAACGCGCCGAAACCACATTCAGTTAGATCCCCAAAAACTTCATCGCCAATCTGAAACTGGGTGACATCTTTGCCCACGGATTCAACCCGTCCTGCCACATCAGTACCGAGGATCTTGATTTTGGGCTTCAGGATCCCGCCAAAAATGAAGCGGATCAGGAATGGAGTCCCACGCATCAGATGCCAGTCGCCAGCATGGACAGCAGCGGCGTGAACTCGTACCAGTACGCCATTGTCTGACATGACGGGCTTGTCAACTTCTTGCAAACTCAATACATCCGTTGAACCATACTCGGTCTGAACGATCGCACTCATTTTGTCATTGCTTTTGCGATCGCCTTGGACAAGAGAGAGGGTATTCGTTGTCATAGCTTTTTCTATCATTTGGATGGAAATAACTTAGGTGCTAGCTGAGCCACTCATAAGTTATACTTACAGTGTAAGCATAACTTACGGCGTAAGTTTGTCAAGATAGTAAGCGGATAGATCCTTCCAAGGATAGATTGGCGCTATCAGCTATAGCGCAATTCAAGACAGGTGAGATGAATAAAACGAGCAACTTAGATACTTTGCCCCACTTTCCGTTGAGTCGAGAACGAATTTTACGTGCAGCGATGCGCTTGGCTGACGCATATGGTTTGGAGTCGCTCTCGATGCGAAAACTGGCTCAGGAACTTGGCGTTCAGGCGATGTCGCTTTATAACCACGTTGCTAACAAAGACGACATGCTGGATGGGCTTGTTGACATTGTGGTTGGTGAGATCGAGGTGCCTGAGCTTGGCATTGATTGGAAGATAGCGATACGGCGACGAGCAAACTCAGCTCACGAGGTTCTGTTACGTCATCCTTGGGCAGCAATGGAGCTGATGTCACGGCTCAATGTGGGACCAGCGATGTTGCGCTATATAGATGCGACCCTAGGCTGCTTGTATGAGGCGGGATTTTCATTAGAGATGGCCGATCGTGCGTGGAATGCGATCGACAGTCACATCTATGGTTTCACGCTTCAGGAACTGAACTTTCCAATCAATAAGTCAGATTATTCGGAAGCAGCGGCGCATGGACTTTCGCTCATCCCCGCTGACAAATACCCCTATATGAACCAGCTCACACATTACGTTATGGAGGGTCGTTACAATGGTATTCATGACTTTGAGTTCGGTCTGGAATTGATTCTCAATGGACTCGATAGGTTTCGACACAACGCCTGATAATCGATTTGCGTCAGTATAGTTAATCCCGCTTTTGAGCAATCGAAGTGAATGAATTTTTCTACATTGGACTTTGCGGAGGAGCTTTAAAACTGCGATCGATTAAATCTGAGATGTTTGACCAAAGCGTCTGATGTAGTATTTTGTTTTGTTTGCGATCGCTTTTGACTTCTAACACCTGCGTTCCCGATCGCTGCAAAGAATCTAAAACGGCCTGTTGGAAATGCTGCCAATCTTTAATTTCCACAAATTCGCCGCCATAGGCTGTGACGATCGGAGCGAAATCTAGTCCATGGGGCGTGCCAAATAATTCTTCAAAGGGTGGCTCAAAATTGGCGATCGGCAATAGCTCAAAAATGCCGCCACCATCGTTATTTAGCAAGATTACGGTCAGATTTACGTTATATTTTTTTACCGCCATCAACCCATTGAGGTCGTGATAAAAAGCCAGATCGCCGCAAATTAACAGCATCGGATCTTTGCATCCCCATGCTGCCCCCAAGGCACTGGACAGCGTGCCATCAATGCCATTCGCGCCACGATTTGCTAGGACTTTGATCGGCTGCTGACTGTGAAAAAAGGTATCTAGATCTCGGATCGGCGTGCTGCTGGCAATATAAATATGCGTGTTGGCTGGCAACCACTTCCCTAGTTCGGCAAACACCTTGCCATCAAACAGCTCATCGACTGAGGCGAGAAACTCGGCGATCGCACCGCTCACGATACTTTCTGCGCGTTCAAATCCCTGTCGCCATTTTTTGTTTTGCTCGCGATCGCGCCAACTGGGCAGGGTATAGTTTTCGAGATAATCGGCAAGTTGATCGCAAAAGTTGATCGGGTTAGCGTAAATCGACTGGGTTAAGCCATGGGTGGGGTCGTTATTCCCCGTCCCCACAATAATTTGTTGGCACTGAATATGTTGCTCTAGCCAAAGCTGATAGCGCTTAGATGTGGGCATCGCTCCAAATCTGATCGCCAACTCGGGGGCATAGGTTTGGCTAAACTGCGGCGATCGCAAAAAGCTGTCGTAATGCCCGATCGCCCCCCGTCGATCTAACCCCGTGGACTCGGCTAGCAAAGGATAGCCCGTTGCCTGCGATAACCTTCTCACTGCCTTGGCAAAGCTCGCAGGAGCATCATAGACCCCCACAACGATTACGCCTTGGGGATGGCTGGTAATTTGGTTGGCAAGGGTCGCGATCGCATCCGTACTCAAAATCATTCTGCCTGTGACCGTTTGCACATAGGCCTGACGTTGAGATGGGCTTGGGCTTGGGCTTCGATCTGAAGTTTGCTCGGGACGCTCGACATTCTGTCTACCATGCCATGCCGTGGGATCGGAGGCTTCTAAAGCCTCAGGCAGATCGTCTGCTACCTTGACAGGGATTAAGGGATCGGCAAAGGCAAAATTGAGATGCACGGGCCCTGCTAGGGTATAGGCTTTGCCCTCTGCCATACTCACCACGCGACCGACCAGCGATCGCAAATAGCGCAGCCGCATTCCCGATATGGCAGGTGTCCCCACTTCAAAAAAATAACGGACGTGATTTCCATACAACTTAATCTGATCGATCGTTTGTCCCGCACCGCAGTCTCTTAGTTCGGGTGGGCGATCGGCAGTTAAGATCACGAGGGGAATGCCGCTATAGTAAGCCTCCACGATCGCAGGGTAATAATTTGCCGCTGCCGACCCAGAGGTACAGAGCAAAACCACAGGCTCAGATCGAACTTTTGCTAACCCAAGGGCAAAAAAACTACTCGATCGCTCATCAATGTGAATCAAAACCTCCAACCCTTCTACCTGCGATCGGAGGGCAGCAAACGCGATCGCCAAGGGCGTAGAGCGCGAACCTGGTGAAATGCAAATGGTGCGTACGCCAGACCGATAGAGTTCTTCCGCTACGATACTTGCCCACAGGGTATTACGGTTTGCTGTGTTCATTTAGAGTGATAGATTGGGTTGGATGACGAATGAAATAACTTTTACGTTGCTGGGGGTGAGAGTAATCTTGGCGACGATAGAATTGTGTAATCGTGAGTATGATTGTGGAAGTATCAACTGGCAAGTTGCGTCTAGCAAGTAGCCTAAAAAGTACATGTGAGAAGGAAGCCAATGGATGAGTTAAGTTCTGCTTTAGCCTTAGCGACCGATGATGAACTAGATCAGATTGCTGACATTCTATTTAGGCGAAAATTTAATCCCATTGACTATTTTGCCATGCCACCCGTCGCGCAGGTGCAAAGTCAGGAGCGATCGCAGTTAATTGCAGCAATTATCGAGCGGTTCAAGTTTTTGGCGGCTGATGGGTTTACGGTCTTAAAGAGAAAAACGTCTCAAGTCAGCTATCGTCAGGTTTTAGAGCGCGTTTGTCAGCATCTCAAGGTTAAATACTCTGCCGCTCAGACCGTAGCCGAGATCGAATCAGAGCTGTTTTTGTGCCTCATCAGCCGCTCTTGGCAACGCATGTCGCCCTCAGAACAAAATAGCCTCAATGCTTCGATGCAATCTGCTCTCACCGAGTCAGATTTGCAAAAGTCCCTGCCCCGCGACCTCCAACGCGACCCCATCAGTCTGGTACTAAAAGGGGGCAGTGCCTTGGCAGTGACGACTGTGGTCAAGCCTGCGGTCATGCTCTTGATTGCAAGACAAATGGCTTGGCATTTTGCCACCTATCAAGTTGGTCGGGAGGCACTCAAAGCGGGAGGCACGGCGATCGCGACGCGATTGCAGGCATACCTATCTACTTATCTAGCCAAACGAGGTATGGTGGCTGCTGCCACCCAATACACCGCCGCTCGTACTGCCTTTGCCTTGATCACGCCTGCTTTATGGGGATTGTTTTTTGCGGATTTGGGTTGGCGAGCGATCGCGACCAACTACAGTCGCATTATTCCCGTTATTTTCACCTTGGCGCAAATTCGCTTGCTAAGAGACTATTAAAGAAATCACCCTATGCAAGCACTTGCACCCTCAACCGATCGCTTAAAAGCCAATTCTGACCTCGTCACCCAAGTGCAGAGCTATCTACAGCAGTTAGGGCTATACGATGCTGGCGTGGATGGGATCTTGGGGCAGTACACGCAATCAGCCCTATTTAAGTTTAGCGATGCGCTAAGTCTAGATATGGGTTTAGATATGGGTTTAGACATGGGTGTAGATCCAAAGCTAGGCATAGACTTCAACGATCGCTCTAATTCTGCCGTAAATAGTCTCCTGAGCATTCCTGAAGTCGTAGCGATCGTGCTCGATCGCGCTAGCGATTCCGAGCGTGTCTTCCAAAAATTCTCGAATATTCAAAATACGCTGTTACAGCAGAAATTTTTAACCGAAGAGCATCTTGCCATTTTAGATCGAGGCGTAAATGGCTCTACCGTCACGAATGACTCTGCTAGCTATAGTTTCCCTGCTTCTCCGTTTAAACAGGAGATCGGTCAATATGCCAACCGCTTAGCCACTTTGCCCGCGATCGCGATCGCTTCCTACGGTCAGATCGCTGTGTCGGCAACCACAAACCAGCGGGTGAGATTTACGCCCTATCCTAATTTGGGGGTGATTCCCCCGATTGATAACCTTAGCTTGGCATTTTTGCACCCAGATATCACGGAGGCTTGTGTCTGTATCGGTAGCTTGGTGGACGGGCATATCATGACCCGCTGGTTGGGCAAAAATATGCTCAAAAACGTAGAATTTTGGAGTTCTACCAAGATTTTGGCAATTTTGCACTTGATCTCGAAAGCAAATCAAGTTGCCCCCAAGACCGCGATCGCCAGTTTGTTAGTTACGGATGCTCAAAAACAAAAGGGTTCGATTGCGATCGCAGAAGTCCTCCAAAGAATTGTCAGTTACGAAGAAGTTGGAGCCATGACTTCTAATGCTTTGGCTGCCATGTGCAAGCAATTTGCTACGCCTTCCCAGCTCGATCGATGGGTACAGCAAGTGACAGGCAATCAAGCCCTAGAGTTTAAAGGGTTATATGGCGAGCCGCCTTATATCAGTCAGCCCGTTTTGTTAGACCCAAATACCAAACGTACAATTTTACCGCCCGCCACCGAAACCCACTTCAAAAATGGTGGGAGCAATACCCTTTCCGCCTATGACCTCACCCGTTTTATCTCCCTGCTAGGATGGCATCACGCTATCCCAGCCACAGCGCGTCTGCCAGGTGCCCAGTGGCATAGCCTCCAAACCCTCGTCCGTGTTATGGGTATGGATACAGCCCGCTATGTTGACGCCGCGATCGCCACCCTAGGGTTACAAAATCAAATTAGCGCCCCTGTGGTGATCTCAAAAATGGGTTTTGGTCGTAGTCTCATTCGTGATCGGACTGAAGCCACCTATACCGCGTTTGTGCAATTTGTCGATCGACTTGCAGAACAGACAAATGGGGAGGGGAAGTTGCGATCGTTTTGTTTTACGCTACGCGCCGCCAAGCAACTTAACGATCCGATCCAAGAAGCTCTGGAAGTCGATGCACGCATGGCAACAGAGGTCACAGAGATCGTTCGACGGGTGGTAACCGAAGAGCTGATTTAGTTGGGATTTACGAATGTCGCACAAAACGAAATTCTAAACGCTGAAAGCGCACCACTATACAATGTATAAATAAGGAGATTTCTGGCAAACCAATTCCCTGTGAGGCGTGGATTCCCTGAGATATTGCCTAAATCTCGATCTCGTTATACTTCCTTTACAAATTGTCTAGTTAGACTGAGTAACACGCAGATGTCAATGAAACCACAATTATCAGACGTGGGGCTATGGTGGCGCTGGGTGTTATGCACGATCAGTGGCTTTCTGATCGGTAATGTATTTGGCATTCCCGCCAGTCTCCTCGGTCTATATTTTTTAGGACCTACCCTACAGTCCTTTGGTTTTTGCCGCCAGAATATTCTCGCAACGGGCTGTGTTATTTTCGCAGCGATCCTGATTGGGGCGATCGTTTTTGGGGTAGCGATTGGCTATTTACAATGGTTTGTTGTGCGCAAACTCACCAAACGTTCGAGTTGGTGGATTCTTGCCAGCACGGTTGGATGGACGGTCGTGGCGATCGCCCTCGGTGAGTTGGCCTATATGCCCGTATCGGGCGTCATCGGCAATCTAGACGGCAGCTTTGAAGAGGTTTCCTTTTTAGTCCATTTGCCAGCATTGGCGATCGCAACCGTTTGGGTAGCTTTCTCAGGTTTACTACTAGGCGGATTGCAATGGTTAATTTTGCGGCGATCGCTGCCTCGATCGCTGTGGTGGATTGGGGTGAATGTTGGCTTGATGCTTGCCGCCGCGATCGCCATGATTCCAATTCTCAGGGGCGAGACCCGTTTGCTTAGCTTACTGTTTTTCTTTATGGGCTTTTTGCCGATCTACGCGGTAGTAACTGGGGCAGCGATCGTCAAAATTCGCCACAGTTCCTGAGAAACGGTTTTGAGCAGATTGGTGTAGACTAGAAAAGCTGAAAAAATACACACACACTTGGGGATTCGGGTGTTTTATAGGCAAGAAGTAGTTAGTCGTTGGCATTTAGCTTCCAAACAGCTAAGAGCCAAGAACGAACAGCAAACTGCCCCAAAATACGCCCAAGTGCCAGGATAAACCCGAACACAAGGAGAAAATCATATATGCCAGTTGTTTCCCTAGCCCAGTTGCTAGAGTCGGGAGTTCACTTTGGGCACCAAACGCGTCGTTGGAACCCCAAAATGGAACCATACATTTTCACCGAGCGCAATGGTGTTCACATCATTGACTTGGTGCAAACTGCCCAGTATATGGATGAAGCGTATAACTACATGCGCCAAGCTTCCGAACAGGGCAAAAAAGTATTGTTTGTCGGTACAAAGCGTCAAGCCGCTGGGATCGTTGCCCAAGAAGCCTTACGCTGCGGTAGCTACTACATCAACCAACGCTGGTTGGGGGGTATGCTCACCAACTGGACGACCATCAAAACTCGCGTCGAGCGCTTAAAGGATCTAGAACGTCGCGATGAAAGCGGTGCTTTAGATCGCCTTCCCAAAAAAGAAGCTTCCGTTTTACGCCGTGAAATGGAAAAGCTCCAAAAATATCTGGGCGGGATCAAGACCATGCGCAAGCCCCCAGACATTGTGGTGATTATTGACCAAAAGCGCGAGTATAACGCCGTTCAAGAATGCCAAAAGCTACGAATTCCAATTGTGGCTATGTTGGATACCAACTGCGATCCTGACACAGTGGATATCGCTATTCCTGCGAATGATGATGCCATCCGTTCGATCAAACTGATCGTGGGTAAACTGGCTGATGCTATTTACGAAGGTCGTCACGGTCAAGTTGATGAAGTTGACTATGATGCCTACGATGTTCCAGAAGATGCGGAGATCGCGGCTGAAGAAGAAATTGTCGCTGAAGACGTTGCCGAAACGGAAGTCTAGTCAGTTATTTTTTCGATAAGCAAAACCTACCCCTTTCGAGAACAGTTCTTGAAAGCTAGATTCCCTCTCCTTGCAGGAGAGGGGCAGGGGAGAGGTTAATCAAGGAATATAGTCAAATCCAGAGAGGCTGAAGAACTTTAGTTCTTCAGCCTCTTTTCTGTTATTTCGAGCTAGAGCAGTGAATTTTCTTCGCTATCCGTATCCTCATTGCTTGCTTCCTTTTCTTGGCGATCGCGGCTGAGCTGATTGATCAGAGATAGAACTTTTACGCCTCTCTCAAACGAACGATCTTCTTCAAACACTATTTCTGGCGTGCGTCGTAAGGATAATCTTTGCCCAATTTCTCGTCGCACGTAGCCTGTGGACGCAAGTAGTCCTTCCATGGTTTCGGCTCTGGCTTCGTCAGTACCGTAAATACTCACAAAAATCTTGGCATGTTGGAGATCGCCTGAGACAATCACATCGGTCACGCTTGCCATACCCACGCCCACGCGATCGTCTTTAATTTCTTGCAGCAGCATGCTCCCAACCTCTCGCTTGATTAGTTCTGCAACGCGTGCAACTCGCCGACTAGTAGCCATAAAATCTCAACCTCAAAACCTAGAACCTATATTTATCAATGCTTGGCGCGATATCACTGCTAGCAATATGGCAAAAAGATGAATGTTCGTATCTCTGATTACAGTTTACTCTGATATCAAAGCTATAGTTCTAACAAGCATTTATACTCATTATTTCCATATTTGCAAGAGCGAATGCTTACGTAAAACGTACCTATGATGTGTTAGGAGGACTTATGATCCAAGCTCCAGAGCCCCTTATTCGTTCTATTGAAAAGCTATATATGGATATTACCGAGCCTTTAGATCCCTATGTTGCCTTGGCTTTGACCAACTTGAGCGTAAAAGTTGCGGAGATGGCATATTTAATGGGACATCAAGATGGCAACAGCAGCCAATCGCCGAATTGTGATTGCCCACCTGGCGTGTGTCTTGGTCTTGGTAAAGCATTTTAAGTTTACGATCGCTTCTTAACTTTAAGGCTTAATTTTAGGAACAAAGCATTCGGACATCATTCTTCGTAATCCCTGAGAGCTTGTAGGTCTCGAATGCTTCGTTCTTCACTAAATTGCATCCAATCCCAGCATGGCACGTAAAACTAGAGATACCCCAATAAAGCCGCTCACAAGCGCAACGATCAGCACGATCGCTGTAAGCGGTCGTTTTAATAAAGGCACAAGCGGCTGAATCACGATCGAAAGCACTCCCGCTGTAATTAAAGCTAAGAATTTGGGGTAGCGGAGGAGGTTGTTAAAAAAGTTTTTCATGTTTTATCTAGTTTTTATCTAGGGGCTGAATCTCTAGTCTGAATATTTTAGGGAGTAAGTCCTTTTTGGGTTGTATGGGAATTTTAGATGAGTGATTGTGTGGGTCAAAGCTCAATCCTGAAATCTAATTTTAGTAGGACTTAGGTAGTAAGCTCACACGGACCTTAAGACTAAAACTCTAAACGAAAAGCTCACCCTAGTTAATATTGAGATTTATTCGCGATTCTAGGTGACCTTGACGATGAGCCCAGAAATAAATCTCTCAGTAGTCGAGCGATCGACCAAATCCTAAAAAGATCCTACCAGACCAATTTAGGAGATTTCTAATAATAGATCTGAAAATCCGTCATTTTTGCGTGGCATAAATCCGATATTTAAACGAATCAAACCTGCCAAAGCGATCGCAATTGGTATCAAAACCCACGAAAATTAAAAATTTCTATTGTTTGGTGTCAAGCTTGGGTGAGAATATAGCTAGGTATAAACTCAGGTAAAAGACAATTATGGCTGCGGCAACCCAAACTTTAGAACAACTCTGCATAAACTCAATTCGCTTTTTATCCATAGACGCAGTAGAAAAAGCAAAGTCTGGTCATCCAGGATTGCCTATGGGTGCGGCTCCTATGGCTTTTGTGCTATTTGACCAATTTCTTAAGTTCAATCCCAAAAGTCCTAAATGGGTTGACCGCGATCGCTTTGTGCTGTCGGCGGGTCACGGTTGCATGTTGCAATATTCCCTATTGCACCTGACTGGTTACGATAGCGTACCCCTAGATCAAATTAAGCAATTTCGCCAATGGGGCAGCAAAACCCCTGGGCATCCAGAAAACTTTGAGACCGAAGGCGTGGAAGTCACCACAGGTCCCTTGGGTCAGGGTGTGGGCAATGCCGTAGGGTTAGCGATCGCTGAAGCGCATTTAGCCGCACGTTTTAACAAACCAGGTCATAACATTGTCGATCACTATACCTATGTGATTTTAGGTGATGGCTGCAACATGGAAGGGATTGCATCCGAAGCAGCTTCTTTGGGCGGACACTTAAAGCTTGGTAAGCTGATCATGCTCTATGACAGCAACAGTATCTCTATTGACGGCAGCACCGATCTTGCGTTTACCGAAGATGTAGGCAAGCGCTATGAAGCTTACGGTTGGCACGTTCAGCACGTTGCTGATGGCAACGAAGATTTAGACAGCATTGCCAAGGCAATCGCGGAAGCCAAGAAAGTTACCGATAAGCCTAGTTTACTTGTTGTCACCACGACGATTGGTTTTGGTTCGCCCAAAAAAGCTGGTACCGCTGGCGTGCATGGTGCCGCCCTAGGTACAGATGAAGTCGCCGCTACCCGTGCCAATTTGGGTTGGAGCTACGATCCCTTTGTGGTACCTGAAGATGCCCTCAAGCGCTTTAGAAAAGCGATCGACAAGGGTGCTACCGCCGAAGCAGAATGGAACGAACGCTTTGCTGCTTATGAAAAAGCCTACCCTGCCGAAGCTGCTGAATTTAAGCGGATTATGGCTGGGGAATTACCAGATGGTTGGCAAAAGGCACTCGAACCTGTCACTCAAAAAGAAACCTCTACCCGTCTATTGTCCGAAGCTTGTTTGAACGCTCTTTCCCCTGTCCTGCCTGAGTTTCTAGGTGGTTCGGCTGACTTGGCTCACTCCAACATGACCTATGTCAAGGGTGTTCCCGACTTCCAAGCTGGCTCCTATGAAGGTCGTAACTTCCGCTTTGGCGTGCGCGAGCATGGCATGGGCGCAATTATGAATGGGATGGCGTTACACGGTGGGCTGATTCCCTACGGTGCTACCTTCTTGGTATTTGCTGACTACATGCGTGGTGCTATTCGCCTGTCTGCATTATCTCAAGTTGGCGCAATCTACATCATGACCCATGACTCGATCATGCTGGGTGAAGATGGGCCTACCCACCAACCTGTGGAAACCTTAGCTTCTCTCCGCGTAATTCCTGATTTGTTGGTATTGCGTCCTGCGGATGCCAAAGAAACGGTTGGTGCGTATGAAATCGCGATCGCCAATCGCAAGCGTCCTTCTCTCTTAGCATTCACCCGACAGAATGTTAAAAACCTTCCTGGTACATCGGTTGAAGGTGTAGCGAAAGGTGGCTATGTGGTCGTCGATGCTGCAAATCCCGAACTCATCATCATTGCTACTGGTTCCGAGCTAGAGTTGGCAACCAAGGCAGCCGCAACCCTCGCCGCAGAAGGCAAAGCTGTTCGCGTTGTTTCACTTCCTTGCTGGGAACTGTTTGAAGAGCAAACCCAAGAATATAAAGATTCCGTTCTTCCTCCATCCGTGAAGAAGCGTGTTTCTGTAGAATCTGGTTCGACAATGGGCTGGCATAAGTATGTCGGTACTGAAGGAGCCGTAATCGGGATCGATACCTATGGCGCTTCTGCACCAGGACCTACTTGCTACGAAAAGTTTGGCTTTACTGTCGATAACGTGATTGCCACCAGCCGCAAAGTGCTTGGTTAATCGTTCTCTGTTGAGAATTTAGATTCAAAATTGAGGAGCTAGGAATGCAGGACTTCTGCGAAATTCCTAGCTCCTTTTTGCAATTATGCCTTAAGTTCCAAACTGCGCCATAAATACCACGATGCGATCGAGCAATAGGGTTGCCATTTTTGAGCTAGGACTTCTATTTGTTTTTTATTGGGTAGCTCGTCCAATCCATACACTTTTTTGATACCCATGCGAATGCCTAAATCATCCACAGGCATGACATTCAAGCGATGCATCCGAAAGATTAATAGCATCTGTACCGTCCAACGTCCCACGCCTTTGACCTCGGTCAGGGTTTTGACGATCGCTTCATCATCCATTTTCTCTAGTTCTGCGAGACTCGGTAACCCATCGATTACTTTTTGCGATAAATCCTTGAGATATCCAATCTTTTGTCGCGAAATTCCCACTCCTCGTAAAGCATCATCGTCAGTATTTAGAATATCTGTGGCAGTGGGATGTAAGCGATCGGGATAAAGTTGTAGAAATCTTTGATGAATGGTCGCTGCGGCTTTGCCAGACAGTTGCTGATAGAGAATCGATCGCACCAATCCAGATAAGACATCTCCTTCCACGCTCTCTTCACCTAAACGACATGCTCCAACTTGAGCAATAATCTCGGCAAGTATGGGATCTGACTTCTGTAAAAAATCTTCGGCTTCAGCATGTTGCATAGCATTACATTGTGATGGAGACGGCAGAGCAAATTGTGACGGCACGACGATCTATAGAATATCAAGGAAACCATAAAACTATCCTGCGCTATGAAAGGAGTTAAACTTGCACTCAATAGTCTGTCCTAAAAATTCAGTATACTAAATACTCATATGTCAAGATTCAGATAAAAAATGATGTGCAGCAAAAAGAAAATATGCGTGATTACAATCTTGGCTTTATAAGTAACGACGACATTTATAACCACGTTCAAGAAACTGTTCAAAAATACAGATTCAAGATTAATTTAACGAAATTCAGTGAAAACCTAATAGATCCCATCAAATTGACGTTTGATGCAAAAGTGTATAGAAAAAGCATTAATTCTGTAATAGAGAATGAAGTTCTGAGGCAAATAGATAAATCCAACACAAACCACATTGGCTATTTCCATCAAAACATATTTCGATACATGGGTAATGGATGGGAAGTCCCAGCCCAAGGCTATGACGTAGTCAATCCAAAACTTAGTTACTTTGTTGAGATGAAAAATAAGCATAACACGATGAATTCATCATCTTCTCAAAAGACTTACATGAGAATGCAAAGTACCTTGCTGTCGAATCCAGATGCAACATGTTTGCTAGTAGAAGTCATATCAAAAAAAAGTCAGAATGTTGTATGGAAAATGAGCTTAGATGGTCAAACTGTATCAAATGAAAAAATACGTCGCGTTTCTATTGACAAGTTTTATGAATTCGTAACTGGTAATAGGTTTGCATTTAAAGAATTGTGTGAAAAACTACCGTCGATCATCGAAGATATTCTAGAGAATAGCGATTTTGAAGCTGAGTCAAACTCTGTATTTAGTGAGCTAGCGGATATCGATCCTAATTTACTGAGAAGTATTTACTTACTTAGAGAGTGTTTGAGAAGTTAAGCAAGACGTTTTAGGAGGATTTGAATCATC